>JABCZC010000020.1 GCA_013289875.1 Acidobacteriota bacterium
CTGCTCCCAGGAATCCCGCCGCTGCGCCCACAACGGGGGCCAGGAGGGCAAGCGCCAGCAGGTTCCCTGGCGGTTCTTCAGGCTCGGTGTGGAGCTTGTTCTCGATTTCCATAGGGTGTTCTTATCTAAAGCCCATTTGGGAAGATCAGTTTTGGCTTGCGGTTAGGGTTAGCCCTGATCATACGGTTCAACTTGTTAAATAAGTGATTGTGAGCTGCAACCTTCTGGATAGTCCAGAGCTAATGAGAGTTCTCCGATAATTGAGCATTTCGTCGAACTGCCCGCAAAACGGCGTTTCAGGTAATTACGTCTTGTTAGAACCGGTAGCAGCCAACCTCTCGGATTGAGCCCGAGTGACCGGCTAATCGGAAGGTATACTTTTCCTCGGGCGCCAGAGCTTGTCCTGAGCTTGCCGAGGGGCCGGATTCTCGGACGTAGGTGATGCCACCCACGACCATCTCCCTTGACAGCGTTAGCCCCTCTTCACCGCAATCCACGCCATGCCGCGGTAAGATTCCGCCACCACCCAGGCGCCGGCCGTCAGCGCCACAGAGACGAAGGTTTCGCTCCATTGGAAGGTGCTTTTCGAGCCCGACGCCACCATGATCGGTACCCACACCAGCAGCGTGAACATGCCGATCTCGATCGCCGAGAGCACGGCTGCCAGCCGTGCATACACACCGGTGAGCACCGCCACGCCCGCCACAATCAAGGCCCAACCAGTGAAATACGCCCAGAACACATGCCATGGCAGCCAGCCAGGCACCAGCGAGACAGTATTTTGGAGATAGACGAAATGGGCCACGCCGAAGGGGATCAAGGAGAGGCCATAGAGCGCTCTGGCGACGCGCAGACTCTTATCTCCGGTGACGAAACCGAGGCGCTCCCTGTCCCAGTCAGTGGCGAACCAGGCATACAGTACCCACGCGCCCGCCACCATCACCGCCGTTTTGCAGGCTGCCCACCAATAATCGACAGTCGGCGAAAGGAAGATGCCCGGCAATCGCAACAGCAGCAGCCAAAGCAGGAGACAGCCGAGCAGCACGCGCGCAGCGAGGGCAGCTGTGCGCTTCCAAAGCAGGCCTATACCAGATACCAGGGAGACAACGGAGCAGACATAAACCAGCGCAGGCACGCTTCCAGGAACCGGCTGCCATACCACGGCATAATCGCCTTTGATCAGGCCCAGAATTCCGAGGGCGATCATGGTCGCCGCAAAAACCGCATGACCCACGCTCGCGATACGCACCCGCCCTATCCTCCGGTGTTCGGGTTCATCGAATACGCCCTCACCGCCGCCGTCTTCCCAACCGCCTTTCTCGTCGGAGCCAGCGCGATCAGCGTCACCCCAATCACAACCAGCACACCCGACCCGATCAGAAATCCCGTGCGCATACTCGGCATTTCCAGGCCCTGGATCGACATCGTTACGGCATGAGCAAAGCTCGACCACGCCGCGAAGGCGATCACGCTGCGATGCGCTGCCGGATTGCGCACCGCGATCAGCAGAAACACCCCCAGCGTGAAATACAGGCTCATCATCATCGTGTCGCCCGTATCCGACCCCGCCGGATCCCGCAACGACCCGACCAGCGGATAAACCGCTGCAGTAAACAGCAACCCCACCAGAACCAACACAATCTTCAGCGCCCGATCCCGCCACATAATGCCCTCCTCTTATTCATCCGGCTTCTCCCGCGTTTTCAGGTGCGGCAGGCACCCACCCGAGAACGGATTAGCCACAAACGTCCCTGGCATTCCCGAGATAATCACCGTCCCATCGGCATTGAAATGCGCCGTACGATATTCGCCCTCGGGAAGCTCATTGAGTCTCTTCCAGCTTCCTCCGCTGTCCCTGCTGATGTACACGCCCGTGAGCGCAGTCACCACCTGCCGGCTCGGCCTCGCCGGATCGATCTCGATCCCGTAGGCCCGAACATTCGGCCCCGTCTCATCGTCATCTTTGTGATAGATAAACTCAGCATCCGTTAATCTGCCCACCTTGTCCGGACCCACCGGCACATAGACTCCCCAACACGCCGCCAGATGCAGCCCTCCCACCGTGTTGATTCCGTGAATCGCCGAATCCGGCTCCACCCCCTGAATTTGAATCCACTTTATCGTGCGCAGGTCGAGACGATACACCTGATCGCCCGTTCCCACATACAGCGACCCCGGACGAGGATCGCGCGGCCGATCGAACTCCATCGAAAAAATATCCAGATCGGTCGGAAGCTGCGGGAGCGGTCCGTCCTCCACCCACGCCCCCTCGCGGCCCTTGTGATATGCGAACAGCTGCGGCTCCATATCGAAGTATCCGTAACCGACAAAGAGCCGTTTCCCATCCGCCGTCATCTTCACCGCCGCCGCCCTTACTGGATCGCCCTCCTTCTTCGGAATGCTTATCCACGGCCTGTCATGGGGAACCCGCGGCCCCTCAATGTACTTCACCACCGCATCCGGGCCATGTGGAATCACCTGAAACGCTCCCTTCTGCGTCGTGATCGCAAACTCTCTTCCACCGGGAACCACGCTTAGCCCGTTCCGCAAACCTTCATCGATGCCCGAGTCGAAATACCTCGAATCTACCCGCGCCACCTGCGTCCACGTCTCGCCACCATTGCTTGACTTGGAGATATATAGCGCCCGTTCCTCCGCTGGAAGGTCGGTGTTCAAATCCGCGGTGAGAGCCCACACCGTGTTGCGATCCCGCGCTGTGGGTCTGGGATCTGTGGCCATTACTTCAATAAAATCCGCCGCGAACGCATGACTTCCCGGCAGGCTCTTCACCTCTCGCACATAGCAGCTGTCTTGTTTTGGATTCCCGCGCTCGGCAATCGGCGACTTGGCCTGTCCCCACGCCATCAGGGGAGCCGTCAGCGCCATCCACCAGACCACCCGCATCCATGCCCAACCGCGCCGCACACTTTCACCCCGACCCAAACGCTCAACTCAAAATTTACCGCCTGCGCAAAACCTGCATGCACTCCGAGTCCCTAATCCCTAATCCCTGCGCCCTGCCTTCCGTTTTTTCTCGGTCACAGCCTTGTCCAGCCGTTCCCCGATCGCCGCGAACTCCGGCGTAGGTCCCTTCCACCGCAACTCCTCCACATCCTCGAATAGGGGAATATCCGTTCGAAGGGTAGCCAGCGTTCGAAACAGCAGCGCGTGCTCGCGTTCCCGCACAAGTGTTGCCGCCAGGGTGCTCGCGTTCGCTGCGTTCACGCCCCAGTCACGGCTGTCCGCGGGAACCGCCTCGATCCGTCCGAATGTCGCCAGTACCGCCGCCGACGACTTCGCGCCCCAACCCGGCAGTCCCGGATAACCATCCGCCGCGTCCCCCACCAGTGCCAGGTAGTCCGGTATCGACACCGGAGGGACGCCGAATTTTGCAATCACCCCGGCCTCATCGCAGGTCATGCCTGTCCTACGATTCAACTGCACGACGCTGTTTCCGCACACACACTGCGCCAGGTCCTTGTCCGGCGTGCAGATGATGACCTGCTCGACGCGCTCATCGCGTGCGGCCAGTGCTGCTCCGGCCGCCAGCGCATCGTCAGCTTCGAACTCGACCATCGGCCAGACGACGATACCCGCCGCAGCGATTGCCTCTTCGAGCAGAGGAAACTGCGCGAGCAGGTCAGGTTCGACACCATCGCCGGTCTTGTACCCCGCCCACAGCGAATTACGAAACGACTCGATCACCTTGTCGGTCGCGACTGCAAGGTGCGTCGCTCCAGCCTTGAGCATGCCCAGCACGGATCCGACCACTCCGCGAACAGCTCCCACTTCGCGGCCCTCGGCATCGCGCGCCGACGGAACCGCATAGTAGTGCCGAAATAATTCGTAGGTGCCATCAACGAGATAGACCTTCAAGGCTCACTCCGCCATGGCGCTCTCTTGTCTGAACCCTGTTCTCTGTCGCACGTGCGTTGCCTACTTCCGAACTCCCTTGTGATCCTGCCCACCCTGGTGCAGAATCACGGCATTGACCTGTCCCTTGTCATCGGTGACGAACTCCACCTCGGCATCCACTACCTTCAGAAAGAACTTCGTCTGCGACTCCGGATAGACGGGAAACTTCGGCTGGTTTGTCGCCTGCGTCATCAGCTGATCGCCTTCGAGCGTAAATGTCACGCTGAACGTAGGTGAAAGCTCATAGACCCCCACGTATCGCGCCAGCACCGCGGGATCTACCTTTACCACCGCACGCTCCACAGGCTTCCAGTCCGGCCAACCGTACGTCGCCGCGATCGCACTCATTACTTCACTCGCAAGACGGCTTCCACCCTGCGCATTCGTCATCACCGCCGCGCCGTCGCCGTTACTGTCGTATCCCACGAACAGTGCTTCGTAGCCATCATTAACGCCGCCGTGCGAAAACCACTTGTCTGCGGTCGATCCGCCAAGTGACAATCCCAATCCCCAGTCACCCTTCCCCGGCGTCAGCATCTGTTGCGTCATAGACTGCGACAGCACATGATTCGTCTTACCCGCCAGCGAATTCTGCACTTCGATCACGTACCGGCACAGATCCGAAGCCGTAGTCCACAACCCCGCCGCCGCCATCTCCGGATACGTATGCGGCCCGCCCTTCACCGGCGCTCCATCGCCGTTGTACGGTATCGCCGCATTTGTCAGCAGCGCTGCAGGCAGAGGCTGCTGATACGTGCTGTGGCTCATCCCAATCGGAGCCAGCACCGTGTCATGCAGAAACTGCGGATATGGTTCCTTCACTGTATCGATCACCAGTTGCTGCATCACCGTGTATCCGCCTCCGGAATATCTCCACTCCTTGTCCGGCGCGCTGTCCATCCGAATCGGCGCCGTATTGGCCGGCTTCTCTCCATTCAGCACCTGCACCAGCGTCGGAACCGGCTCCCCCGCCGCATATCCGGGAAAGCCGTGAACCGTGAGCCCCGCCGTGTGCGTTAGCAGTTCACGTAGCGTCACCACCGCACCCGGGGCGGCCGTACTCGCCGGAAGCTTCCAGCTTGTAAGCTTCGTATTGATATCCGCATCGAGCGAGAGTTTGCCCTCCTGCACCAGATGCAGCGTGCCCATTGCAGCCACCGGCTTGCTGATCGAGCCCGCCTGAAAAATCGTGTCCGTATTGACCGCATCTCCGCCCGTTTGCCGGACCCCATACCCCTTCGCCCACTCGATCACGCCGTTATGAACGACAGCAACGCTAAGGCCGGGAACATGCAACTCCTCCATTCGTTTTGTCAGAGTTGTGCACGTCTTGGGCTCGCCTTTGACGACGACCGGAGGCGGAAGACACGCCTCCACAGCCGCGATCCGCTGCGCTATGTCGCCCTGCGGCGAAGCCGCTGCTTGACCATAAACGAGCGCCTCACCCAACCCCACTAAGATCGTCAACGCGATGACCTTTGTGATCTGCAAAGTGTACCTCCTCCACCCGCAGGCCAGTATATGTGGAGGGGGACGAGACTTGCAGATAAAGCGTCATTCTGAGGACCCCGTAGAGACGAAGAATCCATTGCATTTGTGGGCTGTTACTTGCTTCGCCACCTACTCTGTTTGGCGCCGAGTGGCACGTCGTGATCAGCAGAAAATTCCTTCGGCAGAAAAACGACTCAAGCGTGACGGGGTGATGACAAGTAAATCGGCTTGTCATCTTAGTCTGCAAACATGAGCAACAAAATCGTTCGCAAGCTAGCTGCACTTACTTCGATCATATTTGCTTTAGTCTTTCTCGGAATGCAGTTCGTTCCGGCTTCTACACCTCAAGCTTCGGCAACTACCGGGCCTCACATGGCGCAGGTAATCAATCCGCAGGTGGGTGCGATTCTGGATCGCTCATGCCAGGACTGCCACTCCGGCCGCACCACCTGGCCCTGGTATAGCCGCGTCGCTCCCGTATCCTGGATCGTCTCCAGACACGTTCGGGAGGGCCGTGAAGTCCTGGACTTCACCGATTGGGCGCATCAGCCCGACCTCGCGGACGAACCCATGCTGATCTGCGACGCCGTGTCCGACGGCAGCATGCCGCTGCATGACTACACACTGATCCATCGCAAGGCAAAGCTTTCGAAGCGGGATGTCGATTCGATCTGCGGTTGGGCTGCCGCCGCGAGCTCGCCTATATCCCTGCTGCAGGACAGTAAGCTAACAAAGTAAGTAATGTGTATGACAGGCGGTAGTGAGCAGACCGTTGGCTCAGAACCTGCGTTCCGGGTTGCAGCGGATTTTTCGGAAGTAAGGCAGGAGCGAAACATCAGCTATGACTGTGTTTCGAGCGCCAGTTTAGGACCACCTGTGTGTTTTATCTTGAGGTTGAAATTCAGCTCAACAAGGTCTGCGATAGAAATGAAGGGGATTCCCTTGTTCATGCCGTAGTTCTTGCGGTTGAAGATCATCTTCCCTTCAATATCGCCCAGGTGGCTTTCCTTGTTAGAAACGATAAGCGTTAACTTTTCCGGATTGGAAACGCCCTTGATCGTGAGGTTGCCGTCCACCTCAAAATGGTCCGGGGCAGTCTGAGCGATTTTCGTGGACGTGAAAACCATCTCCGGGTAGTTAGCTACGTCGAAGAAATCCTTGCCTTTTAGCTTTCCGTTTTTCATGCCGCTTCCGGTGTCGACGCTGTCTGCCTGGATTCTGATCTCCAGAGCGCCTGTGGACACGTCAGTAGATTGGAAGGTCAGCGTTGCGCCCCACTTGTCGAATTTACCTTTGATATCGACGGAAGCCTTTACCTGAAACCGGATGTTGCTATGTACAGGGGTGACCTCAAAGACCGGAGCTCCGGCAGGCGCTTGAGCTCTCGATAGCGGAGAAATTAAGGCCGAGGCCAACAGACAGGGAAGGATTATTCTCATGGCGGGCATTGTAGCGTAGCGTTTCAAGGTTCACGGTGATCCCGCCTGATTTCCGGTTGCATTGTTGCCAGCCACATTGAACTTTCTGGGCAGTGTGGCCCACCCTCCCAGCCCGCGAAACGAGGGTGCCCCATCCTTGACGCATCTTTTGGCGAAAGTTTCCGCTAACTCGCCACACTGTCGCAGCAGGTGCAAAGTCCACGAACCGGTGAGATCTAACCGAGCCCCGAAAAAAAGACGACGGCAAGATTTGCGAGCACTGCCCCAGCTTGCAGAGCAAGCACCTTCAGCGTCTGTCTTGGAGCCTGTGGCAGCCACTTGATCGCGAAGAACGCTAACACCGGCATCTGTCCAGCCATGAGTAGTTGCCAGAGATGGGCAGTTGTCCCCTCGTCGGCCTCGCGGAGGACATGGCCGTTTTGTATTAGGTCTGAACCAACGTGACCAAGCACCAGCGCCAGGGCGATGAGCGACATTGCCATGGGAAGAAAGGCGCTTGGGTGTCTCGTGATGGCGACAAAAGTAACCGGAGATGGATGCATTTTGGCTCCTTGAGTCGGGAAGGCATGCTCACGAAGTGCCAGCCAGACGACGTTTGCCGACGTGCGAAGGCCGCCGCGGCCGGCCAGAAGAAGCGCCTCAAACTCCTCGCCATAGCGCTCTCTCCAGGCTCGCGGATACAGGCGCATCAGCAGGTGAGCGAGTCTGGGATTCATCACGCCTCCAACCTGCGCAGCCCGGCCTTCGCGAACAGCTGCAGAGTAGTCAGTTTTGCGCGGAGAGCGCGAAGGCCCTTACCGGTAATGCGATAAGGCCGGCGGCGTTCCTCAGGTGGGAGCGGCTCGATCCAACCCTGCTGCTCCAGACGGGCGATCGCTCCATACAGGGTTCCCGGGCCCAACCGCGTCCCGCAAAGGTGGGCGATGTCTTCGATCATCGCGTGTCCATGCTTCGGTCCATTGGCGAGGCTGGCAAGAACAAACAGCGGCGGGTCAGAAAAGTGCCCTGTTCCCGGCTGCTTTTTGGCTTCTACTACGTGTGGCATACTACGCATAACGTAGTTATGTCATAACTGACCTCGTTGCTGCAAGGATTATTTGCTCGGCCTTCCGACAATCCCCCTTGCCCCCCACTTCCCGACCCGCTATCCTTGCTTGATTCTCCCCCACATCTCAAGGAGGTGCGATGCACCGCCGATCCTTTCTCAAAGCCGCAACTGCGGCAGTCCCAGCTATGGGTCTGCATGATCTTCTCGCCGCTCAGGCGCTTGCCCAGTCACCCTGCAACGCCGCCAGCACTTCACGTCGTTGCCGCCGGAGAAGACCGCTTCGGCCATCCGCACACCCTAGGGTTCAGCTCGATCCTCTTCAAAGTCTCCGGCAGTGAAACCGGCGGCAGCCTCTTCATCCTGGAGCACATGCACCTCATGCCCGGCGGACCGGCCCTGCACATGCATCTGAGTCAGGAGGAATGGTTCTACGTCATGGAGGGTGAAATAGCCTTCCAGGTTGGCGAGCAGCGGTTGCACCTGCGCGCCGGAGAATCCGTGCTCGCTCCGCGCCTCGTGCCGCACACTTTTTCGTCTGTAAGTGCGACTACACCAAGCCGCATGATGATTGCTTTCTGCCCCGCAGGCAAAATGGAACAGTATTTCCACGATGGCGAAGTCAACCCAAAGGCTGCCGGCACTCCCGAGTTCATGGCGCGCTACGACATGAAGATGATCGGGCCTTCGCCTTTCTGGAAGGCGTGGGCATTTCACCAATGAGGGCCACGAATTTCGAATATCGCCACCAGACGCTCGTCCACCAGCTCATGGTCGGCGCGGGCTTCTTTACCTACCTCATCGATCCCGACGACATCGTATGGCGCTTCGCCAGAAACAGCTCCGCGCCACGATTGTGGGAGCGCTCCCTTTTCATCGTCGCAACTGTGTTGATCGCAATCGGCGCTACTCTATGCACGCAGGCACGTGCTTGCCACAGACCGACGCATCTCGGCGAGCTGCTCTACGCCATCGGACTCGGCTCTCTCATGCCGCTTCCGGGATTCGTCATTTTCATTTTCGGTGAATCGCTCCGCATCTTCCGCCTGAGGCGCCGAGGGGATCAGGAAACATTCGATTCCGGGTGGGGCACTGCCTTCCGCAGGGAAACCGTCAAGTGGGGAATTCTCCTCACGATGATCGTTTTCTCGATCACCCTCAAGGACCGTCATGCCGAAACTCTTGCCGTCATCAGCTTCCTCGCCGGCTTGCTCTTCAACCTGCCCGTCTTCGGCCGACTCTGACCTTGACACTTAGCCTGAAATTCACCGGAACGCCATACGGAGTGTCAGAATGGCGCCATATACCAGAGCCGCCCCTACAGTTTCGATGAGGAGCCCCCAGAACAATCCTCGAAAGACACCCAAATGGCAGGGTAGGAGTTGGGGCTCGGGCGGAGTGGAGGTGATCACTGACGGTGGCGAATTCAAACCACGCGCAGGAGAGAGGGCACTTTGAATACTGGTCATAACGGTCCTCGGCAGTAACAGCACGCACAGTAACGCAATGCCCCCGATTCTAAGCACTGAAGGTAACTAGGCGCAGCCCCATGTTAGTAACACAAGCGGTTACGACTTCCGGCTTCGATGGTGACCCGAACGTGTTATTGAGTCGGAAAGAGGATTGACTTACTGCCTCTCTGGCCTGGGAGGTTAATAAGGTTCGAAGATGTCGTCTGCGCCGCAATCTTTGCGTTCCTGGCGTCTTTGCGATAAACGAAGTTGAGCGAGCATTTTCCATGAAGGCGACCAATTCTGACCTGCGGGATACGATCCTCAACGCGTGGAAGACCAATAACCGGGTAACGGTTTTTCTGGTCGAGCAACTCCCCACCGAACTCTGGGAAGCCACGGTGCCGGGAGCGCCGCGCCGCACCATCCGGATGATCGCCGGTCACATGCACAACGCCCGATGCATGTGGATCAAGACCCTCGGCAAAGAGTACGGCATCGCAGTGCCGAAGAGCGTCGACCGGCACAAAGTGACGCCGAAAGACCTCATCCCGGCACTTCAGTTAAGCGGCAATGGCATCCTGAGCCTGCTTGAGTTCGGCTGCGATCACGGAGGAACCATTCCCGCCTCCTCGGCTTATGTTTGGCGCAACCTTCCCCTCGACGTGGGACACGTTCTCGGCTATTTCATAGCGCATGAAGGCCATCACCGGGGACAGATCGTGATGCTCGCCCGCCAACTCGGACATCGCCTGCCCGCCGAAGTCACCAATGGCCTTTGGCACTGGGTGAAGCGTTCCCGGGAAGCCTGATGGTTAGAGGTGTCATTCTGAGGACCGAAAGGGACGAAGAATCCGGCAGATATCGAGACCGGCCCAGTGTCCCAAAGCTCTCTGGCGTAATCTTCAGATTCCGACGCCTGAAATGGTTGGACGATTTCCCTCCAATCCGAGAAATAGATATAAGGGACAAGTGCGCGTCCATCCCAAATTCCTCATCTCGGCTCTCTCGCCCGCGCAGTTTCCCGAGCCATCCGTGCCGGAGATCGCCTTCCTCGGTCGCTCCAACGTCGGCAAGTCGAGCCTGCTGAACGCGCTTCTCGGCTCGAAGCAGGCGAAAGTATCCTCGACTCCCGGCCGCACCCGCTCCATCAATTTCTTCTCGATCACCGATACGCCCCAGCGCCAGCAGCCCCAGATGTATTTCGCCGACCTGCCCGGATACGGCTACGCGAAGATCTCGAAATCCATCTCCGCCGAATGGCCGAAGTTCATCGAGCCCTACCTCGCCGAACGCCCTACGCTGTCGCTCTGCCTCTGCCTGGTCGATAGCAACATTCCGCCGCAGGAATCCGATGCCCAGCTCATCCACTTCCTCAAGAGCGTGCAGCGCGAGTTCCTGGTCGTCGCCACCAAGGCCGACAAGCTCTCCGGAAACGGCCGGACCCAGGCCCACTCCGCTCTGACCAAAGGCCTTGAGACTGACCATCTGCTCCTTTGCTCTGCCAAAACCGGAGCCGGCCTCAAAGACCTCTGGTCCGCCATCCACGTCGCGGTCAATCCCGCTTAAGACCCGATCACCGTCTCGACTCCGTCTCTCACTACCGTCACCGCGACCCGTATCCCGCCGCTCTCCACCTCACGCCGCACCGCCGAGACGAACGCCACACCCTCCATCGCACTCATCCGCAGATACCGCCGCCCCGACATTAGCCGCCCGAGATATCGCGGCGAAGTCTCGATCCACCGCCTCCGCGCCGCCGAGGCCGCTGGATCCAGCGCCCCCGCCGCCAGCCGATCCAACGCCGGCAGCCACTGCAACGGCTCCCGCGCAACGCCCCACGTGACAACCATCCCGCTCTGACCCAGCCCCGAACTCAGTCTGCGTGTCCCTCTCTCGACAAGCGGCTCGATCCCGGCAGCTCTCTCCGTGATGAACTCCGGCTGCACCCCCCGCTCGACAATTTCGGCGACCGCCTCCCCGGGGTCGCCAACCAGCGCCACCGAGACAGGTTTCTTCTTCCGTATCTCATTCTTCAGAATCCGCAGAGCCTCATCCAGCGTGTTCACCAGGAAGTCGCACGCCCCAATGCGGATCGACTGCTTGGCCCGCGCCAGATCCGGCTCCAGGCCCAGCGATGCCGCGCCCGCGATATTAGCCGCCATCGCCAACGCGATTCCGCCGCGATCGAGCTCCGAGTACAGCAGGAACGAGCCTCCCAGCTCCGGCGACAAAGCCGTGAGCGTGGCGAACCGCTCGTACACCTCTGCAATGTCAGAGAAATCCTGCGCCGGAAGCTGAACGGACGCCATGCCCTCACTCTAAGGCATTTCGCGCGCTGGCTGTCTCACCACGTCGAATACATCTGTCCGTCCGTACCCACTTCCTGCGAGCCGCTATGCACGTCGTCCACTCCCGGCTCGGTCTGGTCGACACTTTGCAGCGTGTCGTCGGTCGTCGTCACCCATGTCTCGCTGGAGTGAGTCATCGGATCCTTCGGAATCACTTTGAGGTATCCCGCTTGTACCAGATCATCAAGAGATTGCGGAGCCTTTTCCTTATCCATTGTGTAGGAGTCGATAGCGTTGCGCAGCACGTGCAGGTCTTCCTTGAGCACGGCTTCCTTCGCATTCTTTACGGACGAGATATAACTGGGAATCGCAATCGCCGCCAGTACCCCGATGATCAGCATCACGACCATCAGCTCCACCAGCGTAAAGCCGTTTTCCTGCGTCGAATTGTGTGGCCGCCGTCGCACGTCTACCAGTCCTTGTACTTGGTTCCATCCAGCGCCGTATCCTGCGACTTCGAGTACACGTCGAAGACGCTCTGCCCGCCGAAGGAGTCGCTCGTTGGGTCGTCCTGCATGGAACGCATTCCCCATTCGTTCTTACCCGTCATCGGGTCGACCGGGACCCGCCGCAGGAACCGCACCTTCTTGCTCTGAATATCCACGCCATCGACCAGCGTCTGCAGATCCGGCGGATACCCCTGGCTGTCGACCTTCGTGATAAAGAGATTGCGATCGGCGGCGTCCTTATAGTGGTCGATGGCATCGCGCATTTGCCACAGGTCGTAGCGCAGCTCGCGTTCCTTCTCTCGCTTTACCTGGAAGCGCGCCACCGGCACCGCGGCCGACGCGACAAGTGCCAGAATCGCCACCGTCACGATCAGCTCGACGAGCGTCAGCCCCGCCTCGCACCGTGTGCTCAGCGATTTTAGATTCCGCCGCATTCCAATCCGCCTGTTACTCCAGCGAGACGCATCATGGCTGTACCTGGATAAGTGCCCGCGACCCGGTTGCCGGCAGCGGCTGCTGCGTGCTGTTGCGCACCATCGGACGTGTAATCACCACCGAAGCATCGCCGGGAGCCTTTGCCTGGAAGGTCAGCACGCATACGCTGCCCGAGCCCGTTATGCCGTGGGCGCCGGGCGGCCGCGATGCGGAAATGGCCACGTTGCCGCTACCGTCGTCGCGATGCACCAACGCTACCGCTTGCCCGTCCTGACCCAGAAAGTTCACTCCTTTGCCCGGCGAGTCGCCCAGATCCACGTTGATCAGGCTCAACTTGGCCTGGTCGTACTGCACCTGCATCGGCACGGAGAAAACATCCGTACCGCCCGTCAGGTTTACCGTCATCTGGAAGGTTGAGCCGACCTTCTGCGGGCTCATCTCGGGAGTCAGTTGCAGCTTTACTGGAACCTGTCCCGCGGTCTGCTGCAGGTTGGCAAGCGCCGTTGTAGCTGCGGCCGCCGCATTCGGGGGGACAGCCTGTGCACCATCCGGACCAGCCGGGGGCGCCACGGTGAATACTCCGGGCTTCGCCACCGGAGGCCTGGTCGTGTCCTCGTTAATATGCCGCAGCTCGATCGAGTTGCCCGTGCCTGTATCGAGCTCGCGCAGATTCAGCGGGTTGAGAATCTCCGCCCGCACCAAATGCGGAATCAGCAGAAAGACGATCTCGTCGTCATTAATCGTCTTGTCATTGCTGCTGAAGATATATTTCAGAATTGGTACCTGTGCCAGGCCCGGTGTCCCGCTCAGCGAATTCGAAGTCTGCTTCTGCAAAATGCCGCCCAGAATATTCGCTTCGCCCTCTTTGAGACGAATCGTCTGGTCGACGGTGCGCTGAGTAATAATCGGCTGATTGATGCCGCCCAGGTTCGCGGTGCCGTTCTGCGAAGAAACTTCGATCGTAAGCTTCAACGTCACATCGCGATCGTAGTGAACGGTCGGCTTTACCTTGATGTTCACGCCGACGTCCAGATATTGAAACTGTGTATTCACCAGCGAGCTTACGATCGCCGTTGCCGCGCCTGTCTGGTACGATCCGGTTGCAACCGGAAGCTTTTCGCCGATCTTCAGCGTGGCTTCCTGCCCATCCGATGCGCGAATGCGTGGATTCTGCAGGATCTTGGTGCTGCTGTCGGTCAGCAAGAGATTTGCCGTCGCGTTGCCCACGGTCACCGCAAAGTTGGTTCCGTTCAGGTGCGCGAAACTATTCAGCGTCAGGCCATTGCTTTGATCGGTCGGAGTGGTTGTGGTGGATGTGGTAGACGAAGTAGAAGAAGTAGAATTGTTCGTATTGTTGAAATTCGACGCTTGTAAAGCAACCGTAGCCGTCTGCGGCAACTGAATGCCGATCGTACGTTCATAGTTGCGGCTCACCTCAAGAACCGCCACATCGACCACAACCTCCGCCTTCGCTTTATCGAGGTCGCCAATCAGCTTCTGGGCGAGCAGCAGTTCATCGGGCGTGCCGCGCATGACGATGGCGTTCTGGCTCGCCACTCCATAAATCTTGGCGGTCTGAAACATGTTGCGCAGCGCCGTCTGCAGGTCGGTAAAGTCATTTTGCTGCGCCACGTTCGTCAGGTAGAAGGTCTGCACCGCCTCCTCATCCAGTTCCGTGCGCTTGGCGCGCGTGTTCTGGGCCACAAAAATGGTGTTCGCCGTGATAGGTCGCCAGAACGTCCCGGAGATGGTGCCGATGATCCGCAGCGCGTCGTACAGGTCGACGCTGGTCAGGTCCACCTGGATGCGTTTAGAGGTGTATTCAGGATCGAAGAGCACGTTCACGCCCGCCGTCCTGCCCACCGTCTGGTAGACAACCTTGCTGTCTTCCACCAGATGCAGCGTCAAAGGCTCGTTCGAGAGCGGCTTCAGTCGAACCGGCGACCCTATCTCGTTCAGCGGATTCGCGGCTGCACTGGCCAGCGAAGTCTCCTGATTTGCGGCCGCTGCCGCCGACTTGTCCCGCATCGCCTTGATTTCTTGCTGCGCGAGCTCGTTGCTTGGATCGATCTCCAGCGCACGCATAAACTCCGTCAGGGCACCGGTTTCGTCACCCTGATCGCGCAACTTTTCCCCCTGCCTTACATGGACATCGGCGGCAGTAAAGCGGGTACGTTCGTAGGCAATCTTTAGCTTCAGATCTTTGGGATTTTTCTGAAACGCACGATAGTAGAACTCGTATGCCTGTTCGATATCGCCCCTGGTCTCGGCCGCTTGGCCCTCCTTGTACAGCTTTGAGGCGGATTCCTTGGCCAGCTTGTCGGCGGACGACTCCGCCCTCACGCGCGGAGAAAATACCCCCAGCGCCAAGGCCATTGTCAGACCCAAAGCCGCGAGCATCCCCCATCTCCAAATACGGTAATTCATCAAACTCCAGCAGGCTCGCTTCGAATTTTTCCTGGTTTCCAGAACGGTACGCGCCCGCCACGGGGGGGCGGACCCTAACCTGTTTCTACTCATTATTCGGTGCTGGTCGAGTATAGCATCGCGCTCCACCTTGTCCGTCGTTCCGGATGCGCCTTCTCTGCGTGCTAGCATTGAATGTCGGACTCCCGTCTATGCCTCGCCAATCCACACATTCTGTTACTCAGGCCCCTCAAAAAAACAAGCCGCGCGATCCCCTCGCCGCAGGCGCCCGCGATGCCGCCGTCAACCGGGCGGCCAGCCACAACTACTTTCTGCTCGACCGCTTCGAGTGCGGAGTCGCCCTGCGCGGCACCGAAGTCAAATCCATCCGCGAGGGTAAGGCTAACCTGAAGGACGCGTACGGCATCGTCAAAGATGGCGAGGCTTTCCTCCTGAATGCCCATATTGGGCCTTATTCCCACGGCAACGCCAGCAATCACGACTCGCTCCGGACGCGAAAACTCCTCCTGCACCAGGAAGAAATCCGCAAACTAATCGGACAGACGCAGCTCAAAGGACATACGCTCATCCCCACCCGCCTTTACTTTCGTAATGGTCGCGTGAAGTGCGAACTGGCCGTCGCCAAGGGCAAACAGGATTGGGACAAACGCGAAACCGAGCGCCGCCGCGAAGCCGACCGCGAAGCCCGCTCCGCCATCGCCCACAGCAAAGGGAAGTACGCGAAGTAGGCGTCCAAACCCGGAATAAGAAGTCAAAGGCACAACCCAAACAATGAAAACCGAACTCCTCTTCACCCCCGCCGCAACCGCCCAGACCGAACTCCTCGCCGTTTTCGCCGCCGACAAATCCACCAGCAAGGAAAGGGACGCCAAGCCCGAAGTGGCCCTTCTCACTGCCGACGAGGCCATCCGCAAGGCTGCTAGCTATGTCCTCTCGACGGGAGAGTTCAAGGCCGAGCCGAACGAAACCCTGCTTCTGCACGCTCCCGAAGGCCTCGCCGCCACGCGCCTGCTCATCGTAGGCCTCGGCAAGGCCGCCAAGGCCGACCCCCACGCCGTGCGCAAGGCCGCCGGAACCGCCGTCCGCTTCGCCAAGCCGCGCGGCATCCGCTCCCTGGCCATCGCTGCGCCTGACCGCGATTTTGACGCCACCCATGCCGTACGTGCCATCGCCGAAGGCGTCATCCTCGGAGATTTCGACTCTGACACCTACCGCACCGACCGCAAAGACCGCAGCATCCAGACGCTCTCGGTCGTCATTCCCCATGGAGCCCACAGGTCCGCGGCAGAAACCGGCCTTCGCGAAGGCGTCATCATCGCCGAATCGCAAAACTTTGCCCGCACCCTTATCAATGAGCCCGGCAACCTCATGACTCCCTCCATCCTCGCCCGGAGGGCAGCCACGATGGCAGACGAGCAGTGCCTGAGGTACGAAATCCACGGCCCGCAGACCATCCAGGAACTGGGCATGCACGCCTTCCTCAGCGTCGCCCAGGGATCAGACGAGCCTCCTGCCCTGATCGTCATCACCTACGAGCCCGAAGGAGCCCCCGCCGAACCCGTGCTTGGCCTTGTCGGCAAGGGCATCACCTTCGATACCGGCGGCATCTCCATCAAGCCTGCCGACAGCATGGAGAAGATGAAGTACGACATGGCCGGCGGAGCTGCCATGATCGGAGCCATGCGCGCCATCGCCCAGCTCAAGCCGAAGGTCAAGGTCATTGGCATCGTCTGTGCCGCGGAAAACATGCCCTCCGGCAAGGCCGTCAAGCCCGGCGACATAACGTTCGCCATGTCCGGCAAATCGATCGAAGTGCTCAACACCGACGCAGAAGGCCGCATGGTGCTCGCCGACGGCCTGCATTACTCGAAACAGCTCGGAGCGACCCACCTTATTGACGCCGCCACCCTCACCGGAGCCGTCGCCATCGCCCTCGGCCAGATCAATGCCGGCGTCTTCGCCAACGACGACGAGGCCTACAAGCACTTCACGAAAGCCCTTGAAACCTCCGGCGAAAAATTCTGGCGCCTGCCTCTCGACGACGAGTACCGCGAGCAGATCCGCTCCTCGATCGCCGATATTCAGAATACCGGCCTCACCCGTTACGGCGGAGCCATCAACGCCGCCATGTTCCTCAAGGAATTTGTCGGCGACACGCCCTGGCTGCACCTTGACATTGCCGGCATGGCCTGGCTCGACGCGGACAAGCCCTGGACTGCAAAAGGGCCGACCGGCGTTGCCGTCCGCAGCATCGTCGAGTGGGTTCGCAGCTACGCCTGAGTCGGCACTGCGCTCCACGCATCTGATAAAGGGCAGTAGAATCGAGCCGTCAGCGGAGCCATCCATGCCTCTCATCCAAGCTTGCAAAAACTGTGGCACAAAAAACCGCATTCCCGCCGCGCATCTGGCCGACACCGGCCGTTGCGGAGCCTGCAAGAATCCTCTGCCCCCGATGGACGAGCCCATCCCCGTCGACACCGCTCTCTTCGACGAAATCATCCAGAACGCCCGCGTCCCCGTGCTCGTCGATTTCTGGGCCGACTGGTGCGGACCCTGTCAGTTGGCCGCGCCCCGCGTCGCCCGCACCGCCGCCGAG
The DNA here is from genome assembly GCA_013289875.1 of Acidobacteriota bacterium. GTDB lineage: Bacteria > Acidobacteriota > Terriglobia > Terriglobales > Acidobacteriaceae > Silvibacterium. Next base: position 17,600 of record JABCZC010000020.1, read on the forward strand.
ATGGCCGGCCACGCCATCGTTCTCAAAGTCGATACCGAGAAGGACCCCCAGCTCTCCGTGCGCTACAACATCCGCGGCATCCCCAACTTCATCGTTTTCGCTGGCGGCAAGCTGGTAAATCAGCACGCCGGAGTCGTCAGCCACGATGAGATGGAAGCCTGGCTGCGCAACGCGAGTTCCACGATCGCCACATAACAAAATCAGGGTGCCCCACATTCGGATTTTCGGATGTGGGTCCTTCCTATAGAATTCCTTCGTAAGCCCCCCGCCAGATTTCCCCCGCCAGGAGTCCTTCATGCAAAATCGCATCGTCGGCACCACCATGCCGGTCCTCGAATTCATCCTCGAACCCAACGACGCCGTCATCTCCGAGGCTGGCGAGCTCTCCTGGATGTCCGGCAATATGCAGATGACCACTCACACGCAAATGGGCGGAGGCGGAGGATTCTTCGGCGCCATTCGCCGCGTCGCTGGTGGCGGCAGCCTCTTTATGACCGAGTACCGCCCCTACGGAGGACCCGGAGAAGTGGCCTTCGCCACTCGGTTCCCCGGCCACATCGTTCCGGTCGAGCTCAACCACGGCCGCGAGATCATGATTCATCGCCACGGCTTCCTCTGCGCCACGCCGCAGATCACCCTCGGCGTCGGCTTCCAGCAATCGCTCGGCGCAGGCATCTTCGGCGGAGACGGCTTCCGCCTCCAGCGCGTCGGCGGCGTCGGCCTCGCGTGGATGGAGCTCTCCGGCGAAGTGATCGAAAAAAATCTCCGCCCCGGTGAAACCATCCGCGTCCACCCCGGCCACGTGGGAGCCTTCGAAGCCAACGTCCCCTTTCAGATCACCACCGTCCCCGGCATCCGCAACATGATCTTCGGCGGCGACGGCATCTTCCTCGCCCAGCTCACCGGACCCGGCAAGGTCTGGCTGCAGACGCTGCCCATCTCGCGTCTCGCCCACGCGCTTGTGCCTTACATGCCTTCGCCCGGCGCAGAGCGAGCCGAGGGTGGAGTCGTCGGCGGTATCATCGGCTCCATGCTTGGCGGACGATAGTCCGCCATAAAGAATTGCGCAACACCCGAAAGGAACACCAAATCGCAGTGAAGAAATCCCGCCTTTTCAGCACCGCCTCGCTCACGCTTCTCCTCGCAGTGCCGGCAGCCTTCGCGCAGCTCTCCCCGCAATTCACCGCCACGCTCGATCGTATGTTCAACAAGCACGAGTTCGCCTCCGCGCCCTTCGGCCCCGCGCGCTGGCTGCATGACGGAGCCGAATACACCACGGTCGAGCCTTCGTCTGAAGGCCCGAAAGGCAGCCGCGATATCGTCCAATATGAGACGGCAACCGGCAAACGCACCGTGCTTGTCTCTGCCGCGAAGCTCATACCTGCGCCAGGCGCCAAGCCGCTGAGCATCGAAGACTACGTCTGGTCGCCCGACAACCGCCTGCTGCTTATTTTCACCAACCCGAAGAAAGTCTGGCGTCGGAACACTCGCGGCGACTACTGGATCCTCGATCTCGCCACCAGTAAGCTGACGAAGCTCGGCGGTGACGCGCCCGAATCCTCCCTCATGTTTGCCAAGTTCTCTCCCGACTCGCGCAGCGTCGCCTTTGTTCGCGCGAACAATATCTATGTGCAGGATCTCGCCACCTACGCCGTGCGCGCCCTCACCACCGACGGCTCGACCACGCTCATCAACGGAACCTCCGACTGGGTCAACGAAGAAGAGCTGAACATTCGCGACGGCTTTCGCTGGAGCCCCGACAGCCAGTCCATCGCCTTCTGGCAATTCGATACCACCGGTGTCGGCGACTACACGCTCATCAATGACACCGCGCAGGAATATCCCCAGACCACGCAATATCTCTATCCGCAGCCCGGCACCACCAATTCCGCCGTGCGCGCTGGCGTCGTCTCCACTCAGGGCGGTCCCGTCCGCTGGGTCAATCTCCCCGGCGATCCGCGCCAGCACTACATTGCCCGCCTCGATTGGATACCCGGCTCGAACGAGCTCGTGATCGAGTACCTCAACCGCCTCCAGAACACCAACACCGTCTTCATTGCCAATGCCCAAACAGGCGACGCGCGGGCTCTCTTCGAGGATCAGGACAAAGCCTGGGTCGATGTGGTCGACTCCTTGGATTGGGTCAAGAAGGATAAGGGCCTCATGTGGCTGAGCGAGCGCGACGGGTGGCGTCACGCCTATGTCTTCTCTCGCACCACCGGACAGCCGCAGCTCATCACCAATTTCGCCGGCGATGTGATGCAGGAAATAGCCGTCGACGACAACAACGGCTGGTTCTACTTCGAGGCATCGCCCCAAAGCGCCACACAGGCCTACCTCTATCGCTCGCGGCTCGATGGCAGCGGATCGCCCGAGCGCGTCACGCCGTCGGATCAATCCGGATCGCACCGCTACGATCTTTCGCCGGATGGCCAATGGGCCTTTCACATCTATTCAACGTTCAACAAGCCGCCCGTCACCGAGCTTGTCCATCTACCCGACCACAAGTCTGTGCGTGTCCTTCAGACCAATGACGAGCTGGCGCACAAGGTACAGGACCTCGTCGCGTCGCCGACCGAATTCTTCAAGGTGCCCGTATCCAACGGAGTCACCCCCGGAGTCACTTTAGACGGCTACATGATCCGCCCGCCCAACTTCGATCCCGCGAAGAAATATCCCGTCCTCGTCAATGTCTACGGCGAGCCCGCCAGCACCACAGTGAGAGATACATGGATGGGCAACGGTCGCCTCTTCCATGCCCTCATCGCTCGCGAAGGCTATATCGTCGTCAGCTTTGACAATCAGGGCACGCCCGCGCCCAAGGGCAGGGAATGGCGCAAGGTAGTCTACGGCAGCGTTGGAGTGCTCTCCGCGGCCCAGCAGGCCGACGCCATTCGCGAACTCGCTAAAGAGCGCGCCTACATCGACACGTCACGCATGGCCATCTGGGGATGGAGCGGCGGCGGATCGAACACTCTCAACCTCATGTTCCGCTCCCCCGGACTCTTCAAGGCCGGCATCGCCGTTGCGCCCGTTGCCGACGAGGCCCACTACGACACCATCTACCAGGAGCGCTACATGGGCCTGCCGCAGGATAACGTGCAGGGATACCATGACGGCTCGCCCATCAACTTTGCCGGCAACCTCACGGGACACCTGCTCGTCATTCACGGCTCAGGCGACGACAACGTGCATTTTCAGGGAACGGAGCTGCTCATCAACAAGCTGGTCGAGCAGGGCAAGCCCTTTGACTTCATGGACTATCCCAACCGCACCCACTCGATTTCGGAAGGCCCCGGAACCTCGTTCCACGTCTACAGCCTGATCGCTCGCTACCTTGAAGAGCACGTGCCACCAGGCGGAGTTTCTCAATGAGCTTTGATCAGAGATAAATCCGGGTACCGCACAGCTGGATTTTCGGACGTGGGTTTGCGAGGTCAATCGCGGCTCGTCAAAACGCCGCCCGATTCTGCTGCGGATACTGCTGAACCCGGTTCACCCACGAGAGAAAAATCGCTTCCACCTGATCCTTCGAGTGATTGGCAATCACGAAGTGGTATTTCTCTCCTGTTTTGAGAACCACGCCGTCCTTGTGCGCCCTTGCGATGGCATCGACGGGAAAGTTGAGGTCGGCCTGGTTCCGACAGCTGAAATGAAGCCCCGCGCTGGTCAGCTCTAGCTGACCCGTGCACCCTCCGAACGCCTTCTTATGCGTGGCCTCGAATCGCACCGGCGTATAACGCGGAATCGCGATCGGCGGCAGGCTCGCAGCCGTCACTGGAGCCTGTTTGGACACAATCGCGCCCCCCATCGGTGCTGCGCGAACAGGAATCACGGGCGATGGCTTCGCGAGAGATCGCGCTGACGGCGGCGGCTCAGGTTTCGCCTGCGTCTGGAGCTTTTCATCCGGTTTCGGATCTGCAGCGGCTGACTTCTTCTCGTGTGCGCCTAGATACAGCCCGCACAGCACACCGAACGCCACCAGCAATCCGGCTCCGGCATTGACTGCAATGCCCGAGCTTGGTATCAGCCATGATCCTGCCGTTACTCCGTTATCCCCGTTAATCGGCGCGACATTTCCTCCACTCATCCGGCCCGGATCCGGATCGTTTCTGAAAGAAGTTTGGCGTTTCCTGCTTTTGCAATAGCTACGCAGGTCGAAAATCTTCGCCACAGTAACCTCCTTGGCGCCGATGTTGGGGGAGATCCCGCACTTGCCCGCAGACTCCGATGGCTCGTCTTCCATCCTAGCCTCACCGGAACGGCGCAGCAACGCAACCTGCACGCTTATGCCCAACACCCTCGTCTCTACTGCGGCACCTGCCACCCCGCGCCCGCATTGGCCAGCGTCATCTGCCCGGGCTGCGGACCCGAGATGGCCGCTGCCATATCTGGAAACGCCGCCTTCATATCGTCCGTCTTCACCCACACCGGCACATCCATCAACGTCGCGTGATAATTCACCGTCGTCTCCAGGAAACCATCCTTCTTCACCGGCGGAGTAAAACCATCCACGCTGGTCACCACGCGATGCCCGTAGCAGAATCGGCCTTTCACCCGCTCGCCCAGCGGAGTCAGCGTATACCGCTCCACCTTGATCGCCGCTTCCATCTGCTCCTTCAGCACGCCTGCTTCGACCAGTGCATCCATGCGCCTTTTCTCAGCCTTGGCATCGCTCCCCGGGCTCACCTCGTAAGGAAACTTCAGCGCATCCGGAAACAGGCATACATTGTGGCTCTCGAAATAGGTGTTCAGAGCCTTCTCAAGCTTGGGGTTTGAAGGTTTCGTGTCCGCCGCGCAACCTGCCGCCAGCAGACCCGCGATTGCCGCGAATATCCATTTCTTTGCCGTGCGTTCCATCCTTGCTCCCTGTGGGTGGGTGTCCACCAACAAATGAGAAGCAAGGAAAGCCAGAATAGCCGCCTGTGCCAGTTACATATCACCAGTCCTCATCTGCCCATTTGCGTTACGCGGACCTACAACCATTCCCGTCCATCGGCATCTTCTGTAGGGAACGTGAGGGACCATGAAGATCGCGGGAATCGTTTTGATCGTCGCCGGCTTTGCGGCGCTCCTCTATGGAGGATTCACATACACTACGCACAAGAAGGCAGTAGATCTGGGCCCGGTCCAGATCGAGAAGACTGAACACCACTCCGTACCGCTCCCTCCACTCCTCGGAGTCGTCGCCATCATCGGCGGCGGCGCGCTGTTCTACCTCGGGGCCAAAGAAGGCCGCTAAGGCAACAAAGGGGACGAGCCGAGTCTCGATGGGGCGATCTTAGGGCTTTCGAACGGACTCGTTGGACTCGCCGCCGGCGTCAGCAACTCAACGGGGTCTGCCGCCTGCGCCAGTTGCAGTTCCGGTGACCGGAGCTGAGACTGGCGCACCCATGGGATGCATCCCTAACGAAGAGTCAGAGGGCGCCGAAGGCATTCCCGATGCTGGGCGTTCCATCGAGCCCTGATAGCCCGGCCGTGACGAAGACTCTGTCCCGGCGTAGCCGGGTCGCCCACCCTGTGCAGTTGCGGATGAGGCGCCGTACACGGGCGCGATCGCGGTGCCGTGATGCGCCGCTTGTTCCGAGAACTGGCCCAATTTCCCAAAGTTGCCACGAGGAATTCCCATGCCTGCCGAGTCCTTGCGAAAAACAAAGGAATCGCGAGAAGCGGACCCGAAATCCGAAACGGTGAGCGGCTTCTGGTTCACGGACACAAGTGTCGATTCACCCGAAAGCGGTGCATGGACCGGCGGCTTGGGAAGCAGTTGATTATTGATCGTGGTTGCAACCGGAACATTGCCCAGTCCGTTCCATAAGCCGCCCGGTTGCCATCCCCAGCCCGCACCCGGGCAGGAGGTCCAGCTGCCATAATGGAACGGCGTCCATCCCCACGGATAGGGTGATACCCACGAGTAGCCCGCGCTGGGATAATATGCCCAGGTGCCGTTGGCGAATGGGCTCCATGATGCGCTGACGAAATAAGGCTGCCACATGGAACCGCATCCCGGAGCATTCACGAAGCTTCCGTAGTAAGCCATATCGCTGGTGCCGTAACTATAGGGAGAGTTTCCGAACGCGCTCTGGCTCGCGACGTTCTTGTGATACTCAGTGGCGTGGTTGTCCCAGGAATCATAGGGCTCGGAGGCCACATATTTGGCCGCCACCGGTGGATTCTGGTTCGCCAGATCGAAGCTGAACGTCTTTTTCCTGCCGATCTCCGTTGTGCCCGACGGCCCTTCGACGACGGCGGCGCCATCCTGCACAGTCAGCGTGGCCCGGGTCGGTTCCATCTGTAGCCGGATATGGCTGGACGGCTGGAGATGGACCTTCTGCTGGCCGAAGGTCAGCGTGAAGTCATTGCCTTTGGTGCTGACAAGGCTCGCATAAGCGATGCCCTTCATGACCGTGACGGTAGACGCTTTGGCTCCCGAGGGGAGCAGCTCGAGCTGCGGAAACGCAACGAGAGAGTGCGGTCCCACGCGCAGCGTGCTGTTATCTTCGAACTCCACCTCGGCGACGCCCACACCCGTCTGGATCCGCGCCCGCTCGATGATCGGAATATTCGCCATGGCCTGTTCGAAGCCCACGCCGGTGTAGCGATCCAGCTGCACATCGCCTTTCACCTCACTGAGGCGCACAATGCGCACCTTGGAGTAGGCGTGAGCCGGAGTCGAGTCTTGTGTATTCGTGACAGGCGTGGCTGCGTCGTTTGTCAACGTTTGTGCGGGTGTCTCGTTCTGTTGCGCGGGCAGTGCGGTTGCGATCAGCGCTATCGCCAGCAGAGATGTTGCGGTGGCTCCAGAAGTAATGTGCATATCCGCCTCCTTCATTCCATAGCTGGGCCTTAGCTGGCCCATACCCAGGGGATGTTCGATGTAGAAGACGCTCGAGCAGAAGAAAGACCCTGAAAAGGAGAACGTGCTAAGTCGGGGCGCGATGAAGTCACGCGCTTTGCAGGCATGCTAGCACCGGAAATCAAGGATGGCCAGCACGCGATTTCCATCTCCTGAAAAGTCCCGCTCTCCGATCTGATGGCGTCGGGCCACCTGTTGACATTCAACTGGTGCAAGCCGCAAAGTATCTGTTGAAGGACTACAGGAAGACGAATGGGCGGCGAGAACAAAGCAGACGTTTTGCAGGGGACTCTCGATCTGATGGTGTTGAAAACATTGGAATCGATGGGTCCTGCGCACGGCTACGGCATTGCGCGTCGAATCGAGCAGGTTAGCAGCGATAGTTTAAGCCTGAACCAGGGGACCATTTATCCAGCGCTTCTTCGCTTGCAGCAGCGTGGTTGGATCAACTCGGAATGGGGAGTCTCCGAGAACAATCGCCGCGCCAAATACTATTCACTCAGCCGCCTGGGAAAGAAACAGATAGATAAGGAGACTGAAAACTGGGAGCGGATTGCCGCGACAATGGCACGCTTTCTTGCTCCCGCCCGGTAGGTGCCGCGATGGATTGGCTGCGAACTTTGCTGAACCGCTGTATCGGCTTCTTTGATCGAAAAAGTCTTGACCAGGATCTTGATGAGGAATTCCGCTCACACCTCGACTTTGCGACCGAGGAGAACCGCCGGCGCGGCATGCCGGAGCATGAGGCCAGAAGCGCGGCGCTGCGGCAGTTCGGCGGCGTCACCCAGATCCGGGAGCGATATCGTTTGCGCCGGGGATTGCCGCTCCTGGACACGATCGCCCAGGACATTCGCTTCGCGACCCGCCAGATATGGCGCGCTCCCGGTTTTGCCGCCGTGGCCATTGTCACGCTGGCCTTGGGCATAGGAGCCAACACCGCCGTCTTCACCCTGACCCATGCGCTTTTGCTGAGTACTCTGCCGGTGCGGGATCCGGGCGAGCTGGTGCGGCTGGCGATCGACCTGAGTGCCGTTGAGGCGAACGGTCACAACGCGCCGCTCAGCCTGCCCATCATTGAGGCCATCCAGAAGCAGTCGCGCTCGTTCCACGATATCTTCGCCTGGTGCGTGTATGACTTTCCCTTCAGGGACGGCACCGTCAACGGAGGCATACACGGTGCGATCGTGAGCGGCAACGCCTTTCGGTCGCTGGGCACGCGCCCCGCCGCCGGACGCCTTCTGACGCCGGCCGACGACCAACCCGGAGGCGGCCCCGATGGCCTGGCCGCGGTCATCAGCTATCGCATCTGGATGGCGCGGTATCATGCCGATCCTTCCGTCCTCGGGCGGCACATTACCGTAACCGACCACGACGCGACTATCGTCGGCGTAGCTCCGCCCGGTTTTGAAGGCGTGATCGTCGCCGAGCATCCGGACATCTATCTGCCCCTCGAGTTTCAGGCCGTGCTCTATGGAGAGCCGACCAAGCATGACCCCGGACGCCTGTGGTTGGACACCTTTGGCCGCCTCAACCCCGGTGTCAGCCGGGCGCAGGCCGAGGCGGAGATGAGCAGCCTTTTCCCACACATTCTGGACGCGACTGTGCCGCCTGCCATACGCCATATGCCGGCCATCGAAAAAGCCCGCTTCGAGGTGAAATCCGCGCGCACCGGCTGGAGCAAGCTTCGTTCGCAATACACTGAGCCGCTGCTGTTGCTGCAACTTATGGTGGGCGCCGTTCTGCTCATTTGCTGTGCCAATCTTTCCGGGCTATTTCTCGCTCGCGCCTCGGCACGGCGTCAGGAGTTCGCGATTCGCGGAGCGCTCGGCGCAGGCCGCCTGCGCCTCATGCGGCAACTCTTCGTTGAGTGTCTGATGCTGGCCCTCCCCGGAGCCCTGCTGGGTGTCGGGCTTGCATGGATGGCAGGGCCATGGATTCTGCACATGCTCGGCAACGCCGAGGCCGAAGAGGCGATCTCGATGCGGCCCAATCCAACCGTCCTTTGCGTGACAGTCGCCTGCGCCGTGTTCTGTGCGCTGTTGTTCGGCATGGCCCCGGCATGGACCGCCAGCCATGCAAGTGTGGAGGCGTCGCTGCGCAAATCCCATCCGCATGCATCCGCCGGCGGCCGGGGCCTGCGTAACGTTTTCGTCCCCTTTCAGGTTGCGCTGTCGCTCGCCCTGGTGGTAGTCGCCAGCCTGCTCGGCGCTACCGTTGCGCGGCTGCTCACGGAGAACTCCGGCTATCGCACCGATAACGTGATCTTCGCCCTGACCGACTTCCTTCGCATTCCCGAAAAAGGCGACGCGCTGGTCGCGCTGTATCGCCGCATGGCGGCACGGATGGAGCAGCTTCCAGGAGTGGACCAGGCCAGTGTCGCCGCGCTCTCTCCTCTCATGGGCTGGCGTTGGACCAATGAGTTTGTCGCCGCTGAGAATGCCCGGCACGCCCGGCCCGTGGAGGCGAAGGAGAACGTGATCGTCTCCCACTACTTCTCCGCCCTGGGCATACCCATCCTCGCTGGACGCGATCTGCAGAATAACGACGCTGACCGCAACTCCTGCATTGTGAGCAAGGCGGCGGCTCGTCTTTATTTCCCCGGTGCTTCCCCGTTGGGTAAAACGCTGAGAAGCATCAATCATGACAGGAGAACCGGAGTCGATACCTACCGGGACTGCCTGGTCATCGGCATTGTGGGAGACGCGAAATACGATTCATTGCGCCAGTCGCCCCCGCCGATTGTGTATATCCCACTCGCCACCGGCGAAGCAGGGATGACGAACGCTGGGTCGAACCTCTTTTTCGTCGTTCATGCCCGCAGCCTGGCAGCCGCAAAATCGGCCTTCCTGGCCACGCTGCATGAGATGGCTCCGTCCAGCCCGGAGATCCCGCCCATGGAATTCAGCCAGACGCTTCATGACTCGGTTGCGCGTGAGCGATTGTTGTCTGTGCTCTCGGGGTTCTTCGCCCTGCTCGGCCTGCTGTTGAGCGGCATTGGCATCTACGGCCTGGTCGCCTGGAATGTGACCCAGCGCACCACCGAAATCGGCTTGCGCATGGCCCTCGGCGCGACCCGCCCGAGGGTCTTCGCACTGGTAATTCGCCAGATCGTCTCACTGCTGGCGATTGGAGTGCTCGCCGGGGGATTGGCAGCAGTTTTCGCCGCGCGCGCCATCCGCAGCTTTCTGTTTGAGATTGGACCTGGCAATCCCATCGTCTTCGCGATCTCGGCACTCCTGCTCACGCTCATCGCATTGCTCGCAGCCGCATTGCCTGCAAGGCGAGCGATATCCATCGATCCCATGAGCGCATTGAAAACAGAATAGCCAGGCACAATCCGGGTCCTTTGCGACAGAGACGGGACGGTGGCCCATTCAAGCCCTGTGTTGGCTTGAGTGGGCGGAGTCCTTTTCGTTATGATTGGCAACCTCATGGTCCGCGTCTTCCTCTCGCATTCGAGCAAGGACAAGCCCTTTGCCCGCGACCTTGCCAACGCGCTCGAAGCCGGAGGCTACATCACCGTCTGGTTCGACGAGCACGAGATCAACTACGGTGACAACTCCGTCCTCAAGATGGAAGAGGGCCTCGACGCCGACGCCGTCCTGCTGATCCTTTCGCCCGACTCGGTCGAATCCAACTGGGTTAAAGAAGAGTGGACCGACGCCTTCTGGGATCAGACCAACACGGCGCGCATCAAGCTCGCTCCCGTCCTCCACCGTGATTGCCGGATTCCGCATTTCCTCCGCAACAAGAAGCCCTTCGACCTCCGAACCAACCAGACCGAAGGCTTCCGTGCGATCCGCACCTGGCTTCTCGGCCTGCGTCCCGCCCCGCCGCCGGTCGTGCACCTTCCCCAGCGCCCGCCGCTCTTCATTGGCCGCGAGCCGGAGATCGAAACCTTCCGAACTAGATTGAAAGACCCGGGATCGATTGCCTTTATCTCTGCCATCGCTGGAAGCGGCAAAACAACCCTGGCCCTCGAATATGCCCACCGCCACCAGCGCGACTACGAGTCCGTCCACTGGCTTCCATGCCAGAAAGAACGCAGCCTTGCACAGATTGCAGGTGAGCTTGCCTGGCAGCTTGGTCTGAAGCTTGAGGGCGATCTCGAGACCATAGTGCGCGAGCTCAACGGACATTGCGCGCGCAAGCGCTGCCTGCTGGTTTTCGATAACGTGGAGGACGATACGCCTGCCTCGCTGCTTCCGGGAGCGGGTCGCGCCTCGGTGCTCCTCACCACTCGCCGCACGACGCTGCCGTTCCTGCGCGGCTACCAGCCGGTGAAGCTGCCGCTGTTCACGGAAGAACAGTGCTTTGAACTCTTCGGCAAAGAGATCGGCGAAAAGGAAGTGGAGAAGCACAGACCCGAGGCGCGCGCCCTCTTCCAACGGTTGGAATACCTGCCCATCGGCATTGCTGTTACGGCAAGCCTCATCCGCGAGGACGTGCGTTACACCATCGCAGGGATGGCGAAAAATCTTCCCGCGAATGTGACTGCATTGCTCAGGGAAGCCGTGGCCGCTCTCTCTCCGCAAGCTCAAACGCTACTGACCGCGATGGCTGCGTGCGCGCCGGAGGGCTTTCGTCTCGGCCTCGCAGCGCAAATCGCCGAACTTGACGAGACATCGTCCCTCGATGCCTTGCAGGAAATCCACTCGCGTTCACTGGCTGAAGAGCTGGACCGCGACGAACGCCGCTACCGCCTCCACGCGCTTGTCCGCAAAGCTGCCGGATCAACAGATCTTCAGCGGAGAAAGCACGCGGAATTGGTTCGAAATGAATTTGAGGGCGGGGAGACCAACTGGCGTCAGTGCGAAAAGGACATGGCTGACCGGCAAGCGGCGTTCGCATGGTTGCTGGACCATACCGAAGATGACGAAACCTGGTGGATGGCCAAGGGCATGGCATACGCGGGGTACGAACTCACTCGGCGGCTTGGGCGGCTGCCGGAAGCTTACGAGATCTGCGAACGGACGATCGAGGAGGCAAATCGCAGAAATGACCCGACAACGCTGCAGGCTTGGTACGGAAATCAGGCATTAATCCTGCGAGCTTGGGGACGTCTTGAGGAGGCCATGGCGCTGCGCAAGAAAGAAGAAGAGATCGGCTTGGAGTTAGGCGACCAGGATGGATTGAGCCGCTGCTACGGTAATCAGGCAGTGATCCAGCAGATTTGGGGGCGTCTGGAGGAGGCGATGGCCCTGCATAAGAATCAGGAAGCCATCTGCGAGGAACTGGGCAACAAGGATGGTTTGCAGGCCAGCTACGGGAACCAGGCCCTGATCCTGAATTCGTGGGGCCGTCTGGAGGAGGCGATGGCGCTGCACAAGAAGGAGGAAGCCATCTCCGAGGAACTGGGCAACAGGGATGGTTTGCAGGCCAGCTACGGGAACCAGGCTCTGATCCTCCAGTCGTGGGGCCGTCTGGAGGAGGCGATGGCGCTGCATAAGAAACAGGAAGCCATCTCCGAGGAACTGGGCAACAAGGATGGTTTGCAGCGAAGCTACGGGAACCAGGCGCTGATCCTGAAGTCGTGGGGCCGTCTGGAGGAGGCGATGGCGCTACTAAAGAAACAGGAAGCCATCAGCGAGGAACTGGGCAACAAGGATGGTTTGCAGCGAAGCTACGGGAACCAGGCGTTAATACTCGTATCTTGGGACCGCCTTGAGGAAGGAATGGAGCTGCTCCAAAAGAAAGAAGCCATCTGCCTTGAACTGAGCACGCCACGCGAATTGGCATACTGCTACTGGGGCTGGGAGCTGCTGGCGCGGAAACAAGGTGACCGCAAAACTGAAAAAGCGAAACTGGGGCGAGCGCTCGCCCTCTTCACCGAGCTCGGGATGTCCCGCCAGATCGAAGCCGTCCAGGCCGAGCTGGACGAGACGAACCGCAACACCTAACCCAATTGAGTGCGCTCCGCTGTCAAGCCCTCCGTCCCAATGGTTTCCCGCAACCCATTGACTGCCAGTTGCTTACCCTCGCTGGACCTTGGCCGGCTATTTCCCCAAACCCGCTAGAATAGAAATAGAGACTCACCCGAGGGTGCCCCATTCAAGCCCGGTTTTGGCTTGAGTGGTTGCCGGGATCAGATCGGCCCGCCTTGGCGGGCTTTTCATCTCTGCCTGAAAGGAGGCCAATCCCGTCGGCAGGTCAAGCCCCCCGGCGCAAACTCCAATGATTTCAACGACAGAACTGCAAGCCTCGCAGAATCAATGACCGCCCATTACTCCAATGCGCTCTATGATGTAACCGAATCTCTTGTAGAATCAATGATTTCCCCAACAGCTACTACCGTGAAACTCAATTAGAATGAATGATTTACACGCCAACCCGGAGAAACAAGGGGGGAGGGGGTACACCATGATTCCTGAATAGTCGAACTTCGCCGCTGACCTCAACCGGCCGATGGCTAATGGCTGATCCCTGATCCCCGAATTCCTGATCCCTGTTCCCTCCCTTGATTCCCCCCGGCAATTCACCCGCCGGTCCACAGGCCACCGCAGGCTATAGTCGGAGACGGCGACTCTCTCACGACCTGCTCGGCCGTGGCGAAAACTGAAGCACCAACAAGCCGTGGGGCCACTATCGTCGAAGACGACGAACAATTTCTGCGCCCCGCCTCTCGATCGCGGATCGGCTGTGACCTCGCGCCCGATCGCCTCGCCGCAAAGGTGCTCGAGAAAGCTGTCGACAACGTCGGCGAGAACGGCGACGACCAGGCCTTCCTGCGCACCCGCCGCCGGGTGCCCGTCCGCAAGGGCATCCTGCCCAACTGGGCAAAAACTCGCTGGGGACGCATCCTCCTCCTGATCTCCGCCCTGCTCCTGCTCGCCGGAGCCGTCTGGCTGGCCATCGCCGTCCGCGATTTTCTCAATCACGACCCACGCTTCCGCATCGACACCGCTGCCTCGATCCAAACCATCGGAAACAGCCAGCTTACCCGCGAAGACCTGCTCTCCGTCTTCGGCTCGGACATCGGCCGCAACGTCTTCTTTATCCCGCTCTCCGAGCGCCGCACCGAGCTGCAACGCATTCCCTGGGTCGAACACGCGACCGTCATGCGCCTTCTGCCCAACCAGCTGCGCGTCGCCGTGCGCGAGCGCACTCCCATCGCCTTTGTCCGCGTCCGTGACCAGGTGAAGCTGGTCGACGCCGCCGGAGTCATCCTCGACATGCCTCCAGCCATGATGGTCGCCCGCCACTTCTCCTTCCCGGTCGTCGCCGGTATCAACCCCAACGATCCGCTCTCCCTGCGTGGGCCTCGAATGCGCATCTACCAGAAGTTCATCGCCGACCTGGACTCGAGCGGCGAGAAGATCTCCTCCGACCTCAGCGAAGTCGACCTGTCCGACCCCGAAGATGTCCGCGCAACCCTACCCGCCGGAGCCACCGACATGCTGCTCCACTTCGGCGACGATAAGTTCCTCACCCGCTACCGGACGTATCAGGCACATCTCGCCGAGTGGCGGCAGCAGTATCCGCATCTGGCCTCGGTCGATCTCCGCTACGACACACAGGTAGTGCTCAAGATGGCCGATGGCCAGCCCGTGGACGCCGATCCCCAGCCTGCACAGCAGGCCCCGCGCGATGCTTCCGCCGTGCCCCGCAAGCATGCCGGAAAGGTGACGCGATGAGCCAGAAGGCTGATAACCTCATCGCCGTCCTCGACGCCGGCAGCGCGAAGACCCGCTTCCTCATCGCCGAGCTGAACGACGGAGCCCTGCGCTACCGCGGACACGGCATCGTCGACTCCGCCGGTACCCGCAAAGGCGTCATCGCCGAGCTCGCCCCGGCCGTCCAGTCCATCAACCAGGCCGCCACCCAGGCGGAAGACCGCGCCGACGCCACCATCGAGCAGTGCATCATCTCCATAGGGGGCCCCCACATCCGCGGCCTCAACAGCCGGGGGGGTATCAGCCTGGGCACGCGCCTCCGCGAAATCACCCGCGAAGACGTGCGCGCCGCCGTCGATCGCGCCCGGTCCATCTCCCTCCCGCCCGACCGCGAGATCATCCATCTCCTCCCCCAGCAATTCGTCCTCGATGAGCAGGCCGGCATTCACGACCCCGTTGGCATGGTCGGCAACCGCCTCGAGGTCAATCTTCACATCGCCACCTGCTCGGCCAGCGCCCAGCAAAGTATCGTCACCTGCGCGAACAAGGCGGGGCTCGAAGTCACCGAGACCGTTTTGGAGTCCATCGCCGCCGCCGAGGCCACCATCTCCGCCGATGAGCGCGAGCTCGGCGTGTGCCTGATCGACATTGGGGCAAGCACCTCTGAGCTGATCGTGTTCTTCGAAGGCTCCGTCGCGCACACCTCTGTCATCCCCATCGGAGGGGATCACTTTTCCAACGACCTCGCTGTCGGCCTGCACGTTACGCCGCCGGAGGCCGAGTGGATCAAGTGCCAGTATGGCAACGCAGTCGTCACTTCGGTGTCTCAGCTCACCGAGATCGAACTGCAGGGGATGCCTGGCTTCGAACCGCGCGTGGTTCGCCAGCGCCTGATCGGCGAAATCCTCGAGCCTCGCGCCCGTGAGCTCTTCCACATGCTGCGCGACAACCTGCGTCAGGGCGGAGTCCTCGAAGCCCTCGGCGCTGGCTGTGTCTTGACTGGAGGCGGTGCTCGGCTTGCCGGTCTGCTCGATGTTGCCGAGAGCCAGTTGCGTGTGCCCGCGCGCATCGGATCGCCCGTCCCCCTGTCCCGGATGCCCCAGGAGCTTGCGCAGCCAGAATGCGCCACCCTGATTGGAACCCTGCTCTACACCCACCGCACCAGCGTTATGCGTGCTGCGGAAGACCATAGCCTGCGTGCCAAACTGCGCGCCATCTTCGCCGGAAGCCTATAGGAGTCGAAACCGATGAATCATTCAGACGAAATTCGCATTCAATATCACGATGAAGTTCCACACGGAGCCAGGATCAAAGTCATCGGCGTCGGCGGCGGAGGCGGCAACGCCGTCAATCGTATGATCTCCGCGCGCGTCGAAGGCGTGGAGTTCATCGTCGCCAATACCGATCGCCAGGCGTTGCAACTCTCGCAGGCTCCCGTCAAGCTGCAACTCGGCACCAAGCTCACCAGCGGACTGGGCGCTGGCGCCAACCCCGACGTCGGCCGCAAGGCCGCGCTCGAAGACTCGGAGAAGATCATCGAGGCCCTCGAAGGCGCCGACATGGTCTTCGTTACCGCCGGCCTGGGCGGCGGCACCGGCACTGGAGCCGCGCCCGTCATCGCCTCGCTCGCCAGCGAGATGGGCGCACTCACCGTCGCGGTTGTCACACGACCTTTCGCCTTCGAAGGCAAGCGCCGCATGGCGCAATCGGAGCGCGGCATGCAGGAGCTGCTCGACAGCGTCGATACCATGATCGTTATCCCCAACGAAAAACTGCTCGCCGTAGCCAAGGACGCAGGCTTCTTCGAGTCTTTCCGCATTGCCGACGACGTGCTCCGTCAGGGCGTGCAGGGAATCTCCGACATTATCACTATTCCCGGCATCATCAATCGCGACTTCGCCGACGTGAAGACCACTATGGCCGGCATGGGCTACGCTGTTATGGGCACCGCCGTTCGCGCAGGCGCAACGCGCGCTGTCGACGCCGCACAGGCCGCCATGGCCTCGCCGTTGCTCGAAGACGGAGCCATCGACGGAGCCCGTGGCATCCTCATCAACATCAGCGGATCGAGCTCTCTGAAGCTGAACGAGGTCAACGAGGCATCAACCCTCATCCAAAACGCCGCGCACGAAGAAGCCAACATCATCTTCGGAGCTGTCCTCGACGAAACCATGGGCGACGAAGTCAAGATCACCGTCATTGCCACCGGCTTTCGCAGGGAGATGCCGGAGCGCCGCGAGCGCATGCTAACGACAACTCTTCAACGCGGAGCCTTTCACCAGCCGATCGTCCCTCGCGTCGATGTGAGCCCGCAGCCGGCCGCCCCTCGCTTTGCCAGCGAAGAAATCGAGGAGCCGGTATTTGTCTCCGGCGTGCGTCGTGAGTATATCGAAGAGCTCTTGCCAGTCGTCGAAGAGCCAACGGATCACGAGCCCGTGTACCACCAGGCGTCCAGCATCATCGCCAGCGCTGCAGCGGAGAGCTTTGAAATTTCTGAACATTCGGAGCCCGTGGCGGTAGCTGTAGCCGAGCCCGAACCGCTTGCCGATCAGGACCACAAAGAGAGCGAGGAGAACCTTGATATCCCCGCTTTTCTGCGGCGAGGCGGCCTATAAAGTTCTCTCCGGTTCAGCCGAAGATTTTGATAGGACGGAAGCGTAAAATAGTATAGATTTTAGCGATTCAATACCAGAAGTCATTTTTGATTGCCTGGTTCGAGTAGACGGAACAAAGTTCTGTCACGGGTGTTTGTGAGAGTGCGCCAGTCTGGGCGAACAATCTTCCGGATACGGGGCTTGGTTTCAAATCGGGAAAAGCGCTCGTGGATCGGAACGATTGACCGGCTTACCAGGCTGGTTCTGCTCAAAAGATTGAACAGAGTTGTCTCGGTTCATTTAGAGACTTGGGTTATCGTTAAGGATATTCTTGAGGTTTTGATGAGACGCCTTATTCATTATCTATACTCTGCCGCGCTACTGGCGATGCCTCTCTCGCTTGCCGCGAGCGCAACCCCCAATGTCACGACGACAACTCACCACACAACACATCACAGTCACGCGCATGTGCAGGAGTCAGCTTCCACGCAGAAGCACATCAGCTATATGCAGCACAGCCACCGCCTGGCAGCCACCAGCGCGTATACGACTCATCATTCCAGCGGCACGGCCCATCTAAGCCGCGCCTCGCTCACCGTCCGCCATCGCGGCACGAATGAGCGCTTCTACGCCAGCTCATTCACCGACGTCGATCTAACTCAGGGAGATGTCACCGCCGGCGAAGATCCTGTGGTACGCCAGGCTGCGATCGCCGCGCTCGGCAACATGTATGGCACGGTCGTCGCCATCGATCCCAGCAACGGGCGCATCCTGGCGATGGTCAACCAGAAGCTCGCTCTCTCCAGCGGCGCTGAGCCGTGCTCGACCATCAAGGTTTCGGTAGCCCTGGCAGCTCTTGAAGAAGGAATCATCACCAAGGACACGCCGGTCAATCTCGGCGGATCCTACCACCTCAATTTGACTGAAGCCCTCGCTCACTCCAACAACCTCTATTTCGAAACCCTCGGCCGCAATCTCGGCTTTGAGCGCGTTCGCCACTACGCCAACCAGTTCGGCCTGGGAGAACTCGCCGGCTACAACATTCCCGGCGAGCAGCTTGGCGTCTACCCTGACCAGCCGCTTCCGGCAGACCGCGGCGGCGTGGGCCGCATGTGCTCCTTCGGCGAAAGCGTATCGATGACGCCCCTGCAGCTCGGCGCGCTCGTTTCCTCCATCGCCAACGGCGGAACCCTCTATTATCTTCAGCACCCGACCACTCCCGAGGAAGCGCTGAATTTCCAGCCACACATTAAGCGGACACTGAACATCGTCAAACTCATTCCTGAGATTCAGGACGGCATGCAGGCAGCCGTCGAATATGGAACCGCTCGCTCCCTGAAGGCCAACTTTAATCAGTTCCCGGTCATGGGTAAAACGGGTACCTGCTCAAACAACGGCACCCGCTTCGGCTGGTTCGCCTCTTATGCCGATACCCAGTACGGACGCGTCGTTACCGTCATCTTCCTCGAAGGCGGACGCCCCACCTTCGGTCCCAAGGCTGCAGAACTGACCGGCTACTTCTACCGCAATCTCTGGGATCACAGCTACTTCGCCGTCAAACAGCCGGCCGAGCAGCCAACACTTCTACCTGCCGTCCCCCAAGCTGCCGATGCCGCACCTGCTACAGCGACCGGCGTAAATCAGTAACTGCCTCCGACTGGCCTCCAACGGCCTTCCGCCTGAAGGCCGTTTTCTTTTGGACTTCGCATTTCCGCGCACTGCAATCAATTACGATGCTTGCGTGGCCCTCATCCTCAACACTCCGATTCTTGCTGCTGATGAAATGCGCGCTGCCGATCGCGCGACGGTCGAGCAGTTTGGCATTGCCTCCATCGACCTCATGCGCCACGCGGGTCAGGCCGTCGCGCGATTTGTGGAACGCGAGTATCCCAGCCACCGCAGGATCACGGTCCTATGCGGAAAGGCGAACAACGGCGGCGATGGATTCGTCGCGGCTCGTGCTCTCGCCGCCAGCGGTAGGGCAGTCAGCGTGCTGCTCCTCGGCGATCCATCCGAGTTGAAAGCCGAAGCCAAGACCGCATTTGAGGAAATGCAGCTCGTCCCGATCTTTGCTCCCGACGAGCCATCCCTCAAGTCGCCCCACGCTCGAGCAGTCCTCGCAAATGCCGACCTCCTCCTCGACGCCGTCGTGGGCACCGGCTTCAAGCCGCCGCTCCGCGGAGTCGCCGCTGCCCTTCGCGACCGAGTGAAGGAGCTCGACGTCCCGATCGTCGCCGTCGATCTTCCCTCCGGATGGGACGCCGACTCCCGCGAATTCTCCCCGGCAGAAGCCTTCCGCGCGAATGCCGTTGTGACCTTCACCTCACCCAAGCTGGCGCATGTCTTCGGAAACCTCGCCGGCAGTGTCTACAGTCCAATCGTCGTTGCCGATATCGGTTCGCCTGCGGAAGCCGTTCGCTCCAGCCTGAATCTCACTTGGGCCGGAGCATCCCACGCCATCACCGAGCCCGCTCGACCCGCCGACAGCAACAAAGGCATGTACGGCCACGTTCTCGTCATTGGAGGCGCGCGCGGCAAAGCGGGAGCCCCGTCTATGGCATCGCTCGCCGCTCTTCGCACCGGTGCCGGACTGGTCACCGCAGCCGTCGTCGAATCCATTCTGCCCACCGTAGCGGCGATCACGCCCGAGCTGATGACCGTGGCTCTCCCCGAAGGCTCAGGCGGCGAAGTCACCGGAAAGAATCTCGACTACGACCAGCTCCTCGAGAAGAAAACCGTCCTTGCCATTGGTCCCGGCCTCGGCCAGAAACCGGCCACTGAAGCCTTCCTGCTTGAACTGCTCGAAAAAACGCAGCTTCCTTTAGTCCTCGACGCCGACGCACTCAATATCCTCGCCAAACATCCCGAAAAGATCGACGGCCGCACCCGTCCCGTTATCCTCACGCCGCATCCCGGTGAAATGGCCCGACTAGCCGGCATCTCCACAAAAGAGGTCCAGTCTCGCCGCGAATCACTCGCCCGAGAATTCGCTGTGCAACATCAAGTAACACTGGTTTTAAAGGGATGGCGTACTCTAGTTGCGCATCCTGACGGGACAATGGCGATCAACACAACCGGCAATCCAGGCATGGCCAAGGGCGGCAGCGGAGATATCCTTACCGGTATCGTCGCCGCGATGGTGGCGCAGCACTCCGATCAAATCGCCGAAGGCGTGAACGCAGCCGTCTATCTTCACGGGTTGGCTGCCGACTTCGCCGTCGCCGAGCAGGACGAGCACACGCTGCTGGCCGGAGATACCATTGCGCATCTTTGGCGTGCATTTCATTTTCGCCCTCACGACCCGGGGGGATATCTTTGGTTGCAGGGGCTGCCAAGAAATCTCCGCATGCAGGCAAAAAATCTCATGGAGGCACGATGACCACTGGAACCGCCAATCGGAAGGTTCACGAGTTCGAGAGCAGCAACGCTGCCGAAACCATCCGCGCTGGCCATGAGATCGCCAGGTTCCTCAAGCCTCCGAAATTCCTCATCCTCCGCGGCGATCTCGGGGCAGGGAAGACCACCCTGGTCAAGGGCATTGCCGAGGCCCTTGACGCCGCTGATCCCGACGAGGTCACAAGTCCCACATTCACGCTCATTCACGAGTACGAGGGCACCCACGCCGGCAAGACCGTCAAGCTCTACCATCTAGATCTCTACCGTATCGAGACCGAGCGCCAGCTCGACACCCTTGGCCTCGACGAGTTGGCTACTCCCGACAGCATCGTGCTGGTCGAATGGGGCGAGAAGTTTCCCTCTGTCGTCAAGCGCAGCCAGGGCGAGATCATCGTGCTCTCTTCCGGCGGCGACACCCGCAAGATAACTCTCACGCTCAAGGAGTAATTCCGCCAGTTTCCCGGACGGAATATTCCTGTACAGCGGCCAGCGCTCGTGATATTTCTTCCCCCAGCGAGGTCTGGTGTGCGATACAGCCGAATCGCTTTGGCTTCAATCTTCTTTTTCCCTGCACTTACGCTCTTAACCTGTCTGAGCCAACAACCTGCAACCGGTAACCTTCCAAAGAATGATCTGATTGTTCCTAATGTGAATGGGGTATTCGTTGCTCCAGTGACCAATGCACCCTTCTCGGCAACGGTAGAAATATATTCCGAGCAGAAGCTTCCCGATGGATCCGTCAACCTCCTCAAGACCATCAACTATATCGCTCGCGACTCGCAGGGACGCACCTACAACGAGAATCGCCGTCTCGTGGCGACCGCATTTGAAGATGTGCCGCCGCTCCAGACTTTCCACATCTGGGATCCCGTGAAGGGTGTTGAAACCCATCTCAATCCATACACGTTTGTAGCGCGACAAACGGCGCTCATTGCGGCGCCCCCGCCGATGCGCAATACCGTGCCGATGTCAGCTACAGCGCCTGCGAACCCGCCCGTCAAGAGTGAAGATCTCGGGACCCAGACGTTTGAAAAGCTGATCCTCAAGGGTGTTCGCCAATCCCAGGGCACGGAGAGCACGGACGAGTTCTGGTATTCCCCAGATTTATCGATCTATGTCATCCGCAAACATGAAGATGCCAAGTGGAAGCTATCCGTTACGGTCACTCAGATCGATCGCAAGGAGCCCGATGGGTCGAAATTCGTCGTTCCGACCGGGTATAGAGTCGTAGACGGATCTCCACAAACCCAGACTGCGCAAGTGCCCGGAGAGCCTGGAGTGTCCAAACCAGGCGGCGGAGTGTCGGCGCCACGTCTTGTTCATTCCGTGGATCCACAGTATTCCGACGCGGCGCGCGCAGCTAAATTTCAAGGAGTTTGCTTTGTAAGTGTGATCGTCGACACTCATGGAATGCCGCAAAACGTGCATGTGACGAAACCGCTAGGAAAGGGCCTGGATGAAAAAGCCATTGAGGCGGTGAAGCAGTATCGTTTCGAACCTGCAATGTACGAAGGTCATCCGGTTCCGGTGCAACTAAATGTCGAGGTGAATTTCAGGCTTTACTAGATGAAGTTTAGTGGCGAGGAGCTAATCCTTGCCACGCCCGCCCTCAACCAGCCAGAAGCCGAGTCCCGTCAGCAGCACTGCGCCGACCGCAAATTTCAGCCCCTTCGACATGCCCGACGGCGACAGAAACGCCTCTAGCATCCCCGCGACAAATAACAGTGGAACCACCCCTGCGAGTAGCCGGATCGCATCCCTGGCCCCCAGGGCAAGCGAATCCTTTCGCGCCAGCATGCCCGGAAAGAGCAATCCCGCCCCCAGCCTTAATCCTGCGCCTCCCGCGATGAAGATGCTTGGCAACTCGAGCGCTCCATGTGCCGCGACAAAACTGAAGAGGTCGAGCGCCATATGCGCGCGTGCGCAGGCCGTGCTGATCACTCCCATCTCCAGCCCATTGAAAAACATCAGGTAGATCGTCGCGATTCCGCCAACGATGCCTCCCGCAAAGGCCATAAAGCTCACGCCGATATTGTTCGTCAGAATCGCCGTTGATGCCTGAGGTTTCATGCCAACAATCGAGTGCGTCCACATCTCGTGCCGGTCGATCGTCTCCAGCATCGCCGGGCCCAGCAGCAGCCGCATGAACTCCGGCCGGCTTAGAGTAAGCAGCGTGCCAAGCGCCGCCCCGGCCAGAAAGATCAGAAAAGAAGTGAGTACGTATGGAAACAGTTGTCGAAAGACCCGTGGATACTCCCGCGTCATGAACCGCACCACCGAGCCGAAACCCGCCTTCCGTCCCGAGTAGATGCGATTATGCGCACGGCTCAACAGTTGGTTCAGGTATTCTTCGAGGGTGCCCGAGGCGCGGTCCGAGCGTACCGCCGAAAGATCGGCCGCCACCTGCCGGTACAGCAGCCCGAACTCTCGCAACTCACCACCAGAGAGGACGCCGATACCAGAGCTTTCGACCTGATGCGTCAAGGCGTCCAGTCGGTCCCATGAGCTCTTTCGTTGCTCGATCCAGCGGTTAGAAACCATAAACGATCAGATGAACGATTTTCGCGACCCGCTCCATCACGACCAGCTTACTATCGACGGGCAATATGCGGACCAGCTCGCCATCGACACGCCCGAGCAGGTGTCTATCCGCTTCCCCATAGCCGGCATCGGCAGCCGGTTCCTCGCGATTTTCGCTGACACGCTGCTACAGCTCGTAGCCTATGTCGCGCTGTTTCTGCTCTTCCTGTTGATTGCTTCTTCGGCTCCCAAAACCGGCTCTGGAGAGCTCTCGCACACGGGAGAAAAGTGGCTCATCGCCGGACTTATCCTCGTCCATTTCGTGATGTACTGGGGCTATTTCGCGCTCTTTGAGGCGTGGTGGAACGGCCAGACGCCGGGCAAAAAAATCTTCAAGATCCGGGTGATCCAGGACTCCGGCCGCCAGATCACTTTCTTCGAATCGATGACGCGCAACCTCATCCGCATCGTCGATCTGATTCCGTCGATTTATCTCGTGGGAGTCATCTGCATGGCCTGCAATCGCCAGCACAAACGCCTGGGAGATCTGGCCGCCGGGACGCTCGTCGTCCACGAACGCGCAACAGAGGAGCCGATCTGGGGTGGAACGGGCCCGCGCACCATCACCGCGGCGTCATTTCAACCTGCGGAGAAGGAGCCGGACTTTCTCTCGCAGCACAACCTCGCCGTCGCGCTCCCCGCCGATGCCATCGCGCGCCTCACCGCTGAGGATCTGAATGTCATTGAGAGATTTTTCTCTCGCGCTCTCGACATGGAGCTGGCCACGCGCGCGCAGATCGCCGCACGTCTCAATGCCCAGATGAGCGCCAAGATGAACATCGAACCGCCGAAAGATATCAACCCGGAGCGAATGCTCGAAGCAATCGCCTACCAGATGCGAACCCACGGCACGAATCGTTGAGCTATTACGATGCAGAGCCGTCGCGGTTACAAGAGCGCCCGAATCACGCGCGCCATTTGCACTTCTTCCTGAGCGGGAACAATGCGCACCTCCACGCGGCTCGCATCGGCTGAGATAAGCGGCTCCGGCGCAGCATTCCGATCTTTCGCCAGATAGACTCCGAGGATCGACAGATGCGCGCACACATTCGCGCGTATCTGAGCGCTGCGTTCGCCGATGCCCCCGGCAAATACCAGCATCTCCAGCCCGCCGAGCGAAACCGTAAACGCGGCCACGGTCTTCGCAATCGCCATGCAGAAGATGTCAATTGCCAGCGCCGCCTTCGCGTCTCCGCTTGCCTCTGCTTTCAGCAATTCCCGCATATCGCTGCTCCCACCCAGCGCCGCCAGGCCTGATTCGCGATTCAGCAGCCTCTCCAGCGCGTCTCCACTCAGCCCCTCAGTTCTCCGTATGTACAGCAGCACGCCCGGATCGAGATCGCCCGTCCGCGTGCTCATCGGTATGCCGCCTGTCGGCGTCAGCCCCATGCTTGTGTCGATGGACTTGCCATCGCGCAGCGCCGCCAGGCTCGCGCCGTTTCCCAGATGCGCAATCACAGTACGCGGTTTCAGTTCCAAGCCGAGCTGATGCACGATCGAGGCATACGACAGACCATGAAATCCATATCGCTGCACGCCTTGCTCAAGATACTTGGCGGGCAGCGGATAATGATAGGCCTTTTCCGGCAGCGTTTTGTGGAAGGCCGTGTCGAAACACGCGAATTGCGGAAGATCGGGAAAAATCTCTTCGGTGCCGCGAATGAGCGCAACCGCCGTCGGTATATGCACCGGCGCAAAGTGAACAGATGCTTCGAGTGTAACCAGCGTGTCGGGGGTGATGCGAGTATGATCGCGCAGACGCGGTCCGCCATGCACGATCCGGTGGCCAACGGCGACCGGCTCTGGGAAACCGAGCGATTTCAATGAACTCGTGATGTGACTCAGCGCGTCTGTCTGCGAGGCAAATTTTTTACTTGTCGAGAGCAGAGTCTTGTCATCGGCGTCGAGAATCTCCAGCGTGCCTGCATCTTTGCCGATCCCGTCAGCGCCCCCTTTGACAAGCGTGCGTTCTTCGCCGCCATCTGCGGCGAACAGGCCGAACTTCAGCGTCGACGACCCGCTGTTGACCGCCAGTATTGGCCTCGGGTTCTTGCTCATGCGTCCTCGCCTGTTTAGAAACAGTCTGGAATCCAACTTACAACTTTGCCACGAAGTCTGGGGTCCAGGGTGAATAGACAACCAATACTTCAAACTGCCTGCCACAGGATGTGCGGTCTTCAGCGGCGGGTGGGGGTAAATGGACGAGATCCACACCTGCCTGTCGCCAAATCGGTGGTGGTAGTGAACGATCGGTTTAGAGCCACCTGACGGTAAACGCGCTCAGCTTCCTAATTGCGTGACTTGATAGCCAGGGAGTCGTGACAACCTAGCTATCTATGATTAAAAGACAAATTTCGCAGCCAGTTGCAGTATGCGGGGATTGTGCGCCGCTGTCGCCGTCAGGAATGTGGAGGTTGAGCAGTTGAGCGCGCCGTAGCAGGCGGAGTTGTCAAGCTGGCTGAACTGCGTGTGATTGAAGACGTTAAAGGCCTCGGCGCGAAACTCGAAGTGCATTGCTTCGCGAATGGCAAAAGTTTTAAAGAGGCCCATATCGAAATTTGTGCGATGAGGAAAGGCGAGAACATTGCGGCCCGCGTTGCCATAGGTAAGCCCCTGCGGAGCAGCAAAGGCATCGCTATTGAACAGGCGCGGTCCCTGCACCCCAGCAGGATGCTTGATCGCTACCGGGCCGTGGATCGGACCGACGATGTCGGGGTAAGACTGAACAGACCCGGTAGAGGCCACAACCAGACTCTGGCCATTGTTGCTGACGGTATTTCCGGTTCCCGCATTGTCAGCGTTCTGAGTGTTCACGATGCTGAACGGATTCCCTGACTGGAAGCCAGTCAGGTCGGAAACCTGCCATCCTCCGAGCAGCGAATGCAGGAGTCCGGGCTGTGTGAAGAATGGAAGGTCATAAACCAGACTCAATTCCAGTACATGCCGCTCGTCGAAGTTCGAACTCGCCCAGCTGCCTTGCGGGTTGTAGGTGTTAACGACTTCTGTGACCGCCCCGTCCGACCCATCGTCGATCGCATGCCCATAGGTGTACGCCAGGCTTCCATTCAGGGGGCCGAAATACCTGCTGACTCCCACCTGTAGCGCATCGTATGTCGACTTGCCGATATTGTTGATGTGTGTAATGCCGCTTATGCCATAGAACGGACGCGACGGATCGGCGGAGACTCCGCAGGCGATTGCCAGGTGGGTCGCAACCGTACCGGTAACCGGTTGACCATTCACGATGCCGGTATAGCCAGAGGCGGCAGTACCGGAGACGCTGTTGCAATCCGCGGCGGAAATAGCCTCGCCAGGAGCGTATGGATTGAGAGCGGGCGAAAGCGGCTGGAGCTGATTGTATTCCGTGCGAATAGGCAGTTTTCTGCCGAGGCTTCCCACATAGGCCACTTGCGCCACGATGTGGCCGGGCAGTTCCCCCTGCACCGCGAGGTTGAACTGTTGGACGTACGGCCAGACGGCATGGGTGGGAATGGCGGTCAAGCTGAGCGGAAACTCCAGTCCTGCTCCACCGATCTGGTTATAGGCGCTGAGGTTAAATTGGTTTGGGGTTTGCACCACAGGCGCCGAACCCTCCAGCGCCTCGGAGTTGCTCTCGTTCCCGTTGGTGTGCTCGAAGAAAATCCCGTAGCCTCCACGGACTGAGACTTTTCCATTACCGAAGACATCATAGGCAAAGCCGACACGCGGGGCGGGATTGAAAAGGTGCCCCGTCATGCAGCCTGGAGAGACTCCGTTGTGACCGCACTGGACCAGGCCGTTGAAGATGTTGCCGGACCCCGGTACGATGGCCCCTGCCTGTCCAGTAACCGACCCATCCTCGTCGATAATCGGGGCGGCTGCCGGGTTCCACGTCGCGGGTTCAAAGTTGCCTGACTGGTTGCTGATGTCCCCGTACGTCCCGAACATACTCACTCGCAGGCCAAGATTGAGCGTCAGATTCGGTGTTACTCGCCAGTTGTCCTGGAAATAGGGCTCAAAGATTTTGAAGCGATTGTAGTACTTGGGTTGCGCAGAGGTCTGGGAGAACTGCGCGATGCCACCCGTCAGCAAATCGGCGAAGGCGTTGCCGGTGGTCACTGTGGATGAGGTGCTGAAGGTCAACGTGCCCTGGTTGTTTCCGGTGCTCGGCTCATTCTTCTGCGCCGCGATGAAAGTGGCGCCGAAAAGAAACGTTTGTTTATTGAGCGTCTTGGTCAGACCATCTCGATAGGTATAAGTGGGATTGGAATTCTTCCAGGGGAAGTACCCGCTATTCACCGTGAAGCCGCCGCTATATGCCGTTCCCCCAGTAAGCACGATCGAAGGCAATACTCCTCCGTAACCGTTGTTGAAGAAGCCGCCGGCGGTAAAGTTCTCCCGTCCTATGCCCGGGCTAATATTGAGCAGAGTGATGTGGTCGGTCGTGTAGTCGGCAACGAACTCGTTCACCAGGGACGGGGAAGCGGCGTAGGTCAGACTGGCCACCATGTCGATGCCCGGCCCGGCAAAGCTGTTTTGCACGGTCGGAAACGCATTGCCCTGGAAGGTTGGAGAGGAACTTACCGTAGCCCACGAATCATAGATAAATCGGTAAAAACCGCGCCACTTATCGTTAACGACTTCATCGATCCGGAAGAGTTCCTCGCGGTTCGTTGTGAATTGCGCCGGCGAGGCCTGGTATACCGAGGATGCTCCGGAACCAATGTTAGCCGCTGGTATTAAAGCGAGCAGTGCTGTGCCATTCGGGTCAACAGGAACCTGATTGTTGGGATAATAGACCCCGCCGCTGCCGGGGATAGTTGGACAGTTGGCATAGCTGCCCGTCGGATCGGGGCAAATATCCGAGAAATTGCCCGTGCGTTCCGCATTCGACGGAACCGCCTGGTTGAAGACCGTACCCGGCACGACCTCTTTGCGCCACTCCTGGGAGTAAAAGAAGAAGGTCTTCTTCTGCGCCGGGTTGTAGATTTTCGGTATATAAACCGGGCCGCCGATCGTAAATCCGAAGTCGTTCTTCTTGTACTCCGGCACCGTGGTCTGGAAGTAATTCCGCGCGTTGAAAATGTTGTTCCGCACGAATTCGAAAGCATCTCCGTGGAAATGTTCGGTGCCGGATTTGGTCTGAGATAGGATCGTGCCCGAAGCATTCCGGCCATACTGCGCGCCGTAGTTGGATGTCAACACTTCGGTTTCCGCGACCGCGTCCACATCGGGATAAACGTTGAGGGTCGCGTTGCTGCCGTTGTCCATGATGCTGGCGCCGTCGAGTTCCCAGTTGTTGTACTCGGTCCGCCCGCCATTCACACTATATTCCACGCTGCCCGCGACGCCGGTCTCCCCCTCATCCTGTCCGGTATTGTTGATTACCCCGGGAGAAAGCGTGACCAGCTGGGTAAAGTTGCGGCCATTCAGTACCAGCTGCGTGATCTGTTTTCCGGTAATGGTGAACGATATCTCGGGAGACTCCGTCTGAACGGTACCTAGTTCGCTGCCGCTTACCTTTACCTCCTCGCTCACGGTGCCGACCGAAAGCCTTGCGTCGACTCTTTCTGTGCGCGACACGCGCAGCACAATACCCGTGGCCTCGAACTTCTCGAATCCCGGCGCCGTCACCTGCAGAGTGTAGGTGCCCGCCGCGAGGGCTGGCACGGAGTATTCGCCCGCGCTGTTTGTCGTGGCTTTGAAGGCCGTTCCTTGCGCCGTGTCGATCAGCGTGATAAGTGCATTGGGAATAGCCCCGCCGGTTGCATCCGTCACCTGGCCATTGATCGTGCCGGATTGCTGGGCGAACAGCGAGCATGGCAGCGCCAGACTCAGTCCAAGCAGCAGGCAGCGAAGAAGTCTCGCCGACAATGGTACCCCTTGCTGTATGGTTCCACTCGGCTGAATGGGGCGTATAGCAGAAGATTGGCGATTCTCTACGGAACGATGCTCGAGATACATGGTGAGGACACCTCCATTAAGTCTGGCGACCGGACTTTCTCGAAGAGAGCTCTTTTCATTCATCTGCTCTCTTAATTAGTATTTCCAAAGATTAAAACGTTTTAATATATTGTCAAGCGAAAGTTTTTCTGTTTCTCGGCTTGTTCTACAACCACGCTTTGGGGGCGCGCACGCAGAAACTCTTCCGTCGGTAGACTTGCTTAGGAATGCGTTAAACCATTGAGTATTCGAGACAAAGGTCGCTTGCTATTCCTCCTTTGCTTATCGCAGGGATTATTGGGCAGTGTGTTCAACGCGGCTCGGTACCTTGAGACTGGCTCCGAACAGAACCCGGTCGCCTCGACGTCCAACCCTGCAACCATTTTCCGCGAAGGCAAGGAGGCCATGCAGAGCGGTAAGCTCTCGCTCGCCGAGGAAGACTTTCGGCGCGTAATCGCGCTGGATCCGAAGTCGAGTGCAGCCTATGTCAATCTGGGCGTTGTCTACATGCGGGAGAAGCGCTGGGATGACGCACTGGTCGAACTGAATAAAGCTGAATCGCTCTCTCCCGATGAGCCGGGCGTCCGCTTGAACATCGGGCTGGCATATTACCGGAAGAACGAGTTTGCTGCAGCCACCGAACCGTTTTCCCAAGCGCTTCAACGCGCCCCCGAATCTCTGCAGGCAAGATATCTTCTGGGACTTTGCTATTTCTTTACGAACAAGTACGAAGAGGCCGCCAACACCCTCGCGCCGCTTTGGCCGAAAGAGTCGGCCAATCTGAATTACCTCTACGTGCTTAGTATTGCGGCCAGTAAGTCCTCAAACTCCGCGCTGCAGAAGCAGGCCTTCGACCAGATGCTGGCGATTGGTCAGAATACCCCGGAGTTCCACTTGTACGAAGGCAAAGCATGGCTGGCCGAGGATGATACCAACAAGGCGCTCGAAGAATTTCTCGCGGCCGCCAAGTCGCGGCCGGATCTTCCTCTGGTGCACTACTTCCTTGGCCGCACCTACCTTGAACAACGCGCCTATCCCAAGGCTGAGGCCGAACTGCAAAAAGACATTACTATCGAACCTGACTTCGCCTACAGCTACGAAGATCTGGGAATTCTGTACGCCCGGCTCGACCAGCCAGACAAGGCCGAGCGCTACTATCGTCAGGCAATCGAGCACAATAACACGCTGGTCAATTCGTATTTCGGCCTCGCCAAGCTCTACCGCGAGGCGGCTCGATACCAGGAGGCGCTGGAAATGCTGGATCATGCCGAAGCACTGGCGCCAAACAGCGCCAGCGTGCATTACACCCGAGGCCAGGTGCTGGAGCGCCTTGGCCAGTCCGCGAAGGCCCATCAGGAATTCGATACCGCGGCTAATCTGCTCAAGTCGTTCAACGATCGCCTGCAACAGGATTCTTCAGGCGACCAATCCGCGGACGCGCAAGATGCTGCCCAGCAATGACCCGCGCACGGCTGGCGCTGGCGGGAATGCAGCGAATGCGACTTCGGGTATCGCGGTTGAGAGGCGAGAGTGAAGTGAGGCACAAATGAAATATCTGAAGAATGGCTGGCCTCGGTATGAGCGATAGAACTAACGTCATCGCCATCGATATTGGCGGAGGCACCACCAAGCTCGCGCTCGTCGATCGCCGGGGCGCAATTCGGAATTGGCAAAATTTTCCAACTGCCGCATCGAGTGCCGCGGACTTCATTGGCAAGGTTGTCGCGGCAGCCCGCCAGCTACAGGCGGAAGCAGAGGAGCCCATTGCCGGGATATCCGCCGCGGTCGCCGGTTTCGTAAGCGCGGAGGGGCAGCTCGAGTACAACTCGAATTTGCCTTGGCTCGAGGGCACTCCAATCTCGGCTTTGCTCACCGAAAGGCTTGCCCTCCGAGTCCATGTCGATGCTGACTCGAATGCAGCCTGCGTCGCCGAATACATCTTTGGTGAAGGCCAGGGTCAAGGCCAGGGAACAGCCCGTTTCCTATGCCTGACCGGCGGCACGGGGCTGGGTGTCGGGATGATGGCGGAAGGCAAGCTGTTGCGTATTGCCCACGGCTGTCTGGGTGATGCGGGCCATATCATCGTCTCCCCCAATGGACCGCCATGCACTTGTGGCGGTCACGGCTGCGCCGAGGCCCTCTTGTCCACGGCATCGCTGGCCGCGCGATATGCGCAGATCAGCCAGCGGCCCGAAGACGATTTCCGCGCGCTGGTGGAAGACAGTGAACGTGGAGATTCTCAGGCGCGAGCATTGGTGCAGGAAGCGGGACGGTGGCTGGGAATCGCCGCCGCTTCGCTTGCCAATATTTTCCTCCCCGACCGAATTGTCATTGCAGGAGGTCTCTCGCAGGCAGGAGATCCCTTTTTTGCCTCCACGCAGGAGTCCTTTCGCGCCCATTGCGGACATTTTCCTCTTGCTCGCGCGTCACTCATGCGCGCAAGCACCGGCGAACATGCCACGCTCCTCGGAGCCGCCGCCTGTTTCTTCTATCCGGAGCTCCTATGAATCCGACATAAGGGCGCCGCTTAGCATTCGCTCACCCGTACCCGGGTCTGTTGCCGGCGATCGTATCTCCAGGAGCAGCTTCTGAACGAGCTCATGTTCTAATCGCAGTCTAAGAGGTCACGCTGTTGCAGAAGCAAAAGCCCTTAACCAACCGCGCAACAATCATCGATGTGGCGCGTCTCAGCGGTTTTTCCGCCTCCACTGTTTCCATCGTACTGAACGAAGCGCCATTGTCCCGATATGTCGCCGCCGGCACGAAAGAACACATCCGCGCGGTCGCAACCAAGCTCGGTTACCGGCCCGACGCTTTTGCCCGTTCCTTGCGCAGTCGCCGCACCCACACGATCGGTATTATGGTTTCCGACATCTCCGATCCCTTCTGCACACTTATCCTGCAGGGCATCGAGAAAGCGCTGTATAAGACCAGCTATCTGCCCATCATCATGATCGCGCACAACCAGCGCAAACAGTTCGAGCGCCATATCGAGATGATGCTGGAGCGCCGGGTGGAGGGGCTGATCGTAGTTGCGAATTGGCTGTTCGGCGGTTTCGACGTGCTCACGGACATTGAGAAAAACCAGATCCCCACGGTGGGTGTGGGACGCGACCTCACGGCCAGGCGGGTGCGCTCCTTGCAGGTGGATAACGAAGCCGGCGGCTATGCGGCGGCGCGGCACCTCTACGAGCTTGGCCACCGGGAAATCCTCGTCCTTCGGGGGCCTTCCGAACTGGCTGACAGTGAGCGTCGTTGGCAGGGAGTTCAATGCTTCGCCGCCGAAGCCGGTCTGCGGCTCGCTTCTCGGCGGGTCGCACAACTTGCGCCGGCGATTGAACCGACTTCTGGTTTTGCCGAAGGCTTTCGCCTCACTTCGAAAATGATCGAGCGGGGAATTGACTTCACCGCCATCCTGGCCTTCGACGACCTGACAGCGCTCGGTGCAATCCGCGCTCTGCGCCAGGCTGGTCGTCAAGTACCCGAAAGTTGTTCGGTGATCGGGTTCGATGATGTTCCGCTCGCCGCCGTCAGTACGCCTGGCCTCACTACCATCCGCCAGCCCATGGAGCAAATGGGCCGTCTCGCGGCTGAGTGGGTGCTCGACTCGCTAAGCGCTCCAAAATTGACCGAGACACCCTCCGACCCCGCCACATTGCACCTTTTGCCACCGGAACTGATTGTTCGAGAGTCGACGGCTCCCCCTTGTTCAAGGACAGCCAGCAAATAACCTGCATTAAGTTTTCTCTTGACAACTAAGCGAAGGATCGCTTACGTGAGCTGGGAGTTTGTCGTGCTAGACTCCTCGGATGAAGCCCACATCAGATGCGAACGGCATGCTCGCGGTTGCCCTCGAACAAGCCCGCATTGGGCTCGCCGAAGGAGGCATTCCGGTTGGTGGAGCAATCTTCCATCCCGACGGCACGCTGCTCGGCGCCGGCCGCAACCGGCTCGTGCAGAACGGTGACCCGTCGATGCACGGTGAAACGGATGCCTTCCGCGCCGCCGGCCGCCAGCCCAGCTACCGCGATCTGATCCTCGTCACCACGCTCGCGCCGTGCTGGTACTGCACCGGATTGATCTATCAGTTCCGTTTCAAGCAGGTGATCGTCGGCGACAGCGTCAACGCGCAAGGCGGCCTGGCGTTCCTGCGCGAGAATGGCTTCAATATCGTCGATCTGGCCTCGCCGGAGTGCATCGCTATGCTCGGCGAATTCCAGCGGACAAATCCGCACCTCTGGAACGAGTGCGTCGGCGAAGGCTGAGCGCAGCAATGCCCATGAAAACCCTGCGGCTCGAGGTCGATGCTGCCCATCTCAATTCCGATTCCTCGAAGGCATCCATCGCCACCGCCGCCGAAATCCTTCAGAAGGGCGGAACCGTGGCCTTTCCCACGGAGACTGTCTACGGGCTCGGCGCAAACGCGCTTGATCCGGAGGCGATCGCCAAAATCTTCGCGGCCAAGCAGCGTCCGGCATGGGACCCACTCATTGTGCACATCTCCGATCGGGAAATGCTGGACCGCGTAGCACGCGTCCCTCCCGGCGCCGCGCTGTGGCCCCATGCAGCCCGGCTTATGGACGCATTCTGGCCTGGCCCGCTCACCCTTCTTCTGCCGCGTCATCCCGATGTGCCGCCCGCAGTGACAGCCGGTCGACCCTTGGTCGGCGTGCGCATGCCCCAGCACCTCGTCGCCCACGCGCTGATCCGCGCCGCGGGCCTGCCCATCGCCGCGCCCAGTGCCAATACCTTCGGCCGCATCAGTCCTACGCTCGCCCGCCATGTGGCCGAGGATCTCGACGGGCGCATCGACGCGATTCTTGATTCGGGCGAAACCACCCACGGCCTCGAATCGACTGTCGTTAATCCGAATGAAGACCCGTGTATTGTCTATCGCCCCGGCGTCATCACGCTCGAACAGATTCGCGCTGCCGGCGTAGACGCCGTCGCGTATCGGGAGATCGCCCAGACATCCGAAGCCGAACCCGAATCTCTGCCCTCACCCGGCACCGCGGTGCGGCACTATGCTCCACGGGCGCGCCTTATTCTTGTAGATGGAGCAGGCGAGGAACAGATACGCGCCTTCGCCAAGGCTGTACTGGCCGAAGCAAGTTCAGGAGATCGGATCGGCCTGATGCTCCCGGATGCGTTTGAAAGTCCGGTACTCGGCCATGATGCGTTGGTCTATCGTTGGGGAGCGTGGCAGGACCAGGATGAGCTAGCCCAAAGGCTCTTTGCGGGACTGCGCTGGCTCGACTCTGCGCGAGCGGCGGTAATCATCTGTCCACTGCCGCCGGCGCGGGGCATTGGAGTCGCCGTCCGCGACCGTCTTAGAAAAGCCGCGCGGACCGGGTAGAGCGGTCCTCGCAGCCTACTGGCCGCAGGCTTCGCCCACTTTATACAGATACTTGATGCTCGATTTATAGATCAGCGTGCGGCTTCCGTTTCGCACTTTGATCGCATTGCGGTCGTACCACTCGATGTAGCCCTCGATCAGCTCCCCATCTTCCAGGACGAACGCCATCAGTGTCTGCGTCTGGATCTGCTTCTGGAAGTAGAAGGCCTCGGCGTGCGAGCTTTCATCTGCCGACGAAATCGTCATGGCCTCGTGGTGCGCAAGGATGGGCGACTCGCCCCGTGGGCCCAGGCCGCGTTCCCTGAACGCGCGGACGGGCAGCGTCGGACGAACCAGCTTGCGCGGGCCATGTGTGTTGCCAGTTATTGCCTGATCGCCCTCTTTGCGGTCTACATGACCGGGAGCAACAGCGCGCGGACCGCCGGCTGGGCGCACCGGCAGCAAGTCTGGACGTACTTCATGCAGGCCCGTGACAGGGATGTGAGACGAATTCGCCATAGCTCTCAGGGCAATACTGAGCACGTGAGATGCGGTTACCTGCCACCGCCGTCGCCTGCGCAGAGCGCCGTTTGTTAGATTTTCTTACCGCTAATATAGCTGAGATATCGTCGAATATCTACCCGGTTTTGCACCTTCTATCGGAGGAAATCGTATTCTTCATAAAATTCCCTTTTGTCACGCGGAAAATGAGTAGCCTCGACGCAGGACTCGCGAAGAACTCGACCGATCGCCATGCACACAAAGAAAGACGCAAAAGAAGAAGTGCGAGCAGAGAAGGACGCTTACGATACCGTCTCATACCCAAGCTTTCCTTACCCGGATACGCATCCCGACCGTCTGGCCGTCATGGCGATT
Source organism: Acidobacteriota bacterium (assembly GCA_013289875.1). Classification (GTDB taxonomy): domain Bacteria; phylum Acidobacteriota; class Terriglobia; order Terriglobales; family Acidobacteriaceae; genus Silvibacterium. The sequence continues at coordinate 52,772 of JABCZC010000020.1, forward strand.
CTGCACGGGCTCGCGCCGGCGCCGGTCGATCGCTGCCGCGTGCTCGAAATCGCCTGCAATGAAGGCGCTAACCTCATCCCCATGGGCTACGCCATTCCCGGCAGCAAATTCGTCGGATTCGACCTGGCCCGCCTGCCTATCGAACGCGGCCAGACGCGGATTCGCGAGCTCGCACTGACCAACGTGCGCCTGTTTGAGAGCGATCTCCTTGATGTGGGTTCCGAACTCGGGCAGTTCGATTACATCATCGCGCACGGCCTCTATGCCTGGGTTCCGGAGCCGGTGCGTGATCGCCTGCTCGCCCTTTGCCGCGAGCTGCTCACCTCGCACGGAGTTGCCTTTGTCAGCTACAACGCTTTGCCCGGCGGTCATCTGCGCAAGATGATCCGGGAAATGATGCTCTGTCATGTGCAGCGCATCGAGGATCCCGAAGAAAAGGTCACCGGGGGGCTCGCGTTCCTGCGCTTCATCGTTGAAGCCCGGGCGCCGGGCGACGCCTTTCGCCTGCTGATCGAGGAGCAGTTGAAGCAGATGCAAAAGCGAAGTCCGGAAGCCATCTATCATGACGAGCTGAGCGCGATCCATCATCCCCTGCACTTTTCCGAATTCGTCGAGCATGCCCGAGGACATGGTCTGCAATACCTGAGCGAGTCTGTGCTGCCGCCGCCGACCGATCCACGCTTTCGCTCCGATCTGCAGCCCGCTCTCGAAAGCGCAGCCGGAGACGACATCATCGCTCAGGAGCAGGTGCTCGACTTCGTGCGCATGCGCATGTACCGGGAAACGCTGTTGTGCCGAGCCGAATGCAAAGTATGCCACGACATTCCTGCAGAGGCGTTCTCGAAGCTCTTCTTTGCGTCGCAAGCGACCACGTCGCCTGGTCAAGCACCCGGTGCGCAAATCTTCACGCTGCCCGGCGGCATCCGGATGGAATCGAGTCATGCCGGCACCATTACTCTAATGGAGCAACTGGCTAATGCGTGGCCCTGCGCGCTCAGTTTTGCGGAGATCGAATCGACGCTGGTGGCGAGCGGTCTTGCGGGTGCAGGCGCAGTCAACGGTGAAGGAGCGACACTTCTCATGCGGCTGGCCGTCGCAAAGATGATTGAGCTGCACGCCTGGAGGGCTCCGGTAGCTCCTCAAATTTCCGTTCGGCCCCGCGCCAGCGCCAGCGCACGCCAGGAGGCTTGCACCCGCGCCCATGCGACCACACTGCTGCACACCACGCTGCGTCTCGAAGATCCGATTGTGCGCAGTTTTCTCAGATTGCTCGACGGCACCCGCGACCGCGATACACTGTTTGGCGCGCTCAAAACCGAATTCCCAGCGATGCCACGCGAACAACTGGAGCAGGGAATCGAGCCGAGTCTCAAACTGCTGCATCGTGCCGGCCTGCTCGAAGCCTGAAAGCCGTTTCTACCGAACCAGGTCCGTCGCGAACGCATCCAGCGCGAGTGAGCGCAGCAGATTGCGCCGCATTCCCGATCTCACCTGGTCCACTCCTCGCTCTGCGGCTTCAATCCACTCCAGGCTCACCTGCGGAGCCATCGCGGCCAGTTCTTTCTCAATATCGATGTTGCGAACCAGGTGAGGCGCTCCGGACCGCAACAGCAGCAGATCCTCCAGCAGACTCAGCATTGCCCCCAGCAGCTTCGAGGTTTTCTCCTGGCCCTCGGCTCCGGCGCGATACGTCTCCGTCATGCGAAACAGCGCAGAGTAATCCGGGTCGCGCAGCGCATTGCGCAGAATCAGCAAGGCGTCCGCACGGCTTGCCAGATAGCCTTCCAGATCGAAGCCCAGCGCCTGCCCCACTGCTCCCTGCGCCAGCCGCGCCACGAGAGAGCGCTGCGCCGAACGCCAATCCGTACGCCGCTCCGCCAGCAGTTTCTCAATCTGATCCAGCGGGATCGCGCTCAGCCGGAAGATGCTGCCCCGCGAGCGGATGGTGGGCAGCAGATCGCCCAGATTTTCCGCCAGCAGCACGATATTCGCATGCGCCGGCGGCTCTTCCAGAACCTTCAGCAGCGAATTGGCCGCCTCCTTCATAAACGACGCGGCGGTAAAGATGTAAACCGCGCGCTTCGCCTCGGCGGGCATGCGGTAGATTGCGCGAATCATCGTCCGCACCTGTCCGAGCTTGATGAGCAGCTGCGGAGGGTCGGGCGGAATTACCAGCACATCCGGATGCGTCTGGATGAGGATGCGTGTCTCTTTCTTGTCGACTTCGCGCAGTTCTTCGCGAGTCGCAATCGCCTCATCGACGCGCGCCTCCAGATCCGTCGCCTGACCAATACGCACGCAATTCGAGCAGACTCCGCAGTAGTCGGGCAGTCCGTCCGTCTGTTTTGGATCGAGACAATTGAGAGTCTGCGCCAGCTTCAGAGCCAGCGTATATTTGCCAGCGCCGCGAGGGCCGGAGAGGATCAGCGCATGCGGCAGCCGGTCCGCCGCGATCGACTCACGCAGGTGCCGAACCGTCGCTTCATTGCCGAGAAATTCGCGGAAGCTCACGCTCCAGACTAGCAGGGCCAGGCCCGGGCACGGGAGCCGCCTCGCCCGAACTGGGAAGCGACGAGAATCGCGTGCGCGGGAAAGCTTCCGGATAATTCTCCTGGATAAAGCGCACCATCTCTTCGCGCACCAGGCATCGCAGGTCGAACTGCTCGCTTGAGTTGCGCGCGCTCAACAGGCAGCGAATCTCCATCGTATGCTCGCTCAGGTTCGTTACCTGCGTCGAGCACACCTTGCGGTCCCACAACGGAGACCCCTCCAGCACCTTTGCAAAGTGCTCACGAATCGCCGCCACCGGTACCGTGTAGTCCGTGTAAAGAAACGCCGTGCCCAGCAGATCAGACCGGTCGCGAGTCCAGTTCTGGAAAGGATTCTCGATGAAGTAGCTAAGGGGCACGATCAGCCGTCGCAGGTCCCAGATGCACACCACGACATAAGTCGTCGTAATCTCTTCGATCCTGCCCCACTCGCCCTGCACGATCACCACATCGTCGATGCGGATCGGCTCAGCAAAGGCAATCTGCAGCCCGGCAAGCAGGTTTCCCACCGTCGGTTTCAAAGCAGTTGCCAGCACCAGTGTGGCAACTCCGGCTGAAGCGAGGAGACCGCTGCCATAGTGCCATAGCTGGGGATCCGGAAACGTCCAGAGAAGGCATCCGATATCGATAATGATGATAAAGCTGATCAGAACCCGCCGCAGGACCTGCATCTGCGTGTGAATGCGCCGTGCGCGTACGTTGTTCTCGGCTTTGATGTCGTAGCGGCGGGTCAGCGCGTCCTGCATCACGTAGACACACCCGACTGCGAACCATCCACTCAGCACGACCAGAACGATGTGAAGCGTGAGGCGCAACGGAGTTGCAATCTGCGCAGGAATCGGCAGCCACGGAAAGGTGGTCAACACGCAGATGGTCAGGAAGACCCAGCGCGCAGGATGGTTCAGGTGCCGGTAAATGCTCGGGCGGGCAGCGTTTTGCTGAGGCGTCGCGTCCTTGCGCCGCCGCTTGATGATCGCAAACGTAATCCCGTGAACGACATTACTGAACAGGATCGCGCCCGACAGCAGGAAAACGGCGAGCATCCATTCGTGGCCATGCTTCATATAAATGGCAAGATGCATCAGGAAGCAGATGCGATTTCAGAATATCGGGTTTCCCGCGCAGGCGTCCTTCAGGAAGCACCCGCGCGAAGCTCCGGAACCATACGAATACCATACTTCGGCCGCAGCGTAATCTTCGGCTGAACTTCCAGCCTCTGCCCCGCAACCAGCCGCAGCCTCCAGCGCTGCGCAATCGTCGCCATCAGCAGCGTGCCCTCCATCCATGCGAAGGCCTCGCCAATGCATTGCCGGTTGCCCGCGCCGAAAGGGAAGTAGACGAACTTCGACCGGCCTGCCTTGCGTTCCGGTGTAAAGCGCTCCGGATCGAAGCGCAGCGGATCAGGAAAATGATCGGCGTTGCGTTGAATGATGTACTGGCTGAAGAAAAAATAAGTCCCGGCGGGCAGCAGATACGGCCCAAGAGCCACATCGCATGTAGCCTGCCGCCCCATCGCCCATGCCGGCGGATAAAGGCGCATCGATTCAGCCAGCACCATCTCCGTGTAACGCAACTCCGACAGATCGTCGAGTGTTGGCGGGCGTCCGTCCAGCACGGCATCCAGCTCCGCATGCAGCCTCGCTTCGGCCTCGGGATTCTGCCCGAGCAGCATCCATGTCCAAGCGAGCGCATTGGCGACCGTCTCGTATCCGGCAAGAAAAATCGTCAGCACCTCGTCGCGCAGTAGCTCATCGCTCATCCCCGAGTGGTCCTGCTCGTCGTCGCGCGAGCGTAGCAGCATCGAGAGCAGATCGCCCCGGTCCACGCCGCTGGCGCGATGTTCCGCGATCATGCGATACACCACCTCATCGAGCCGTTTGCGCGCCCGGCGAAAACGCATCAGGCCGGGAATAGGCAGGTGCAGATACTCCTCTGCGCGAGGCAGCGCAATCAGAAAGTTGTAGAGCTTCATGATTGCGTTCACCTCGCGGTTGATGCTCAGGATGTCCGGCGTCACCTCCTGCGCGAACAACGTGCGAGCCACCACTTCCAGCGAAAGCCGCATCATTTCCGCCGACACATCGACTTCAACTCCGGGCCGCCACGCCTCGCGCATCGTCGCCGCTCGCTCCACCATCAGCGATCCGTAAGCCTGAATGCGCTGTCGATGAAATGCCGGAGCCGCAATGCGCCGCTGCCGCTTGTGGCTTTCGCCATCGCTGGTAATCAGCCCTTCGCCCAGCAAAATCTTCATCCGCTTCTGTGTGCGCTCCTTGATGAAATTCTGCGGCTGCATAATGAGAATCTCCCGAATGAAATCCGGCTCGTTCACGAGGACGATGTCGCTTGGCCCCACGCGATAATGCGCCATCCGGCCATAGGTTGTAGTGAGGTGTTCAAACAGCAGGATTGGATTGCCGACACGAAAGAATCGTCGCGAGAGATAGAGCGGCAAGTTAAGCTTCAACCCCGGTGGAAAGCGGTAGCCATTGCGCTCTTCGACAATCCAGTTTGAATCTTCAGTCGATATCATCGAGACGATTCGGAGCCCCACTCTGGGTACCCCATCCTTTGCGCGCTCTTCACGCGAAGGGTGGGAAGCAGGATGTCAGGCGCGATCCTTCAGGCGTTGCTTCACTACTTGTACGATGCGCTGGTGGATCTGCTCAACGCTCTGATCGCCATCGATTACCACCACACGCAAAGGTTCCCGGCGCGCAATTTCACAATATTTATCGAAGACGCGCCGGTAGAAGAGCTCGTCCTCCTTCTCAAACCGATTTTCATCGATAGGATGTCCGGCAGCCCGCGTGTTGCGCCTACGTGCTCGCTCCAGTGAGCGCGCGAAATCCGGCAGCAACAACAATGTCAGGTCTGGCTGCAGGCCTCCGCACATGGCCGCATGCAGATCGACAACAATTTTGCTGCCCAACTCGCGGCCGCCGCCCTGGTAGGCTTCGGTCGAGTCAGTGTAACGATCGCACAGGACAATCCTGCCCTTCGCAAGCGCCGGTTCAATGATTTCGGCAATCGCCTGCGCCCGGTCGGAAAACATGAGCCCCAGCTCCGCCCGCGGCGCAAGATTCTCCGTACGCGAATCCAACAGCAGCGCGCGAATCCGGTCGCCGATCCGTGTCCCGCCCGGCTGCCGAGTCAAAACAATGGACTCGCCCTCTGCTTCGAGCCACTCCGCCAGCTTGCGCAGCTGCGTCGATTTGCCCGCACCATCGAGCCCTTCAAAAGTAAGAAAAAAACCTTGTGATACAGCCGGGCACATGGCCGGAGTGTAGCATCTGGCCTCGCGCGAATGTCATTCCGTCACAACGCGCCTGAAACCCTTAGTTACACTGAGGAGTCAATACCTTGGGAGGATTTCCCGTTTGAAACTTCGCTTTCTGCCTGTGTTCTCGCTTGTCATCGCTACTGCCGCTTTTGCCCAGACTTCGCCTCCGATTCATGTAACTCCACCGATTCATGCAACCGTCGACGTCACAGATGCGCCACGCAAGATTCTGCACGCCATGCTCTCTATCCCCGTCCAGCCTGGCCCTCTGACGCTCGTCTATCCGCAGTGGATTCCCGGCGAGCACGGCCCGACCGGCCCCATCGACAATCTTGCCGGGCTGCTCATCTCCGCCAATGGACAGCAACTCGCCTGGAAGCGCGACGACGTGAACATGTTCGCCTTTCACCTGACCGTGCCGGAAGGCGCAACGTCGCTCGAGGTCAAGCTCGACTTCCTCGCCACAGCCGCGGCCACGGGCTTTACTGCCGGAGCCTCGACCACGGCCAACCTTGCCATGATCAGCTGGAATGAAGTTCTCATCTATCCCGCCGGTCATCCAGCCGCCGACATCTCCGTGCAGGCCGCGGCCAAACTGCCTTCCGGCTGGCAATACGGCACGGCGCTTACCAAAACAGGCGAATCGAACGGAACAGTTCAGTTCGAAACAGTCTCACTCGAGCAACTGGTCGATTCGCCGCTCCTGGCCGGAAAATTCTTCAAGGAATTTCCACTCGCTCCCGAGGTCACGCCGAAGCACTTCCTCGATGTCGCCGCCGACGGGCCGGAGGATCTGCGCATCAAGCCCGATGCCCTCGACGCTTACAGCAATCTTGTCCGCGAAACGGGTGCGCTATATCAGTCGCGCCACTACGACAGCTATCACTTCCTTGTCACCTTGAGTGATCAGGTGGCCCACTTCGGCCTGGAGCACCACCAGTCGAGCGATGACCGCGTCTCGGAAGAGACCTTCCTCGACGACAGCCTTGCCCTGGTCACCGCCGATCTGCTGCCCCACGAGTTTACGCATTCGTGGAACGGCAAATATCGCCGCCCGGCGGGCCTCGCAACCGGCAATTACGAAGATCCCATGAAGGGCGAGCTCTTGTGGGTCTATGAGGGACTCACGCAGTATCTCGGCGAGGTGCTTGCCGCGCGCAGCGGCATCGAAAGCCCCGACGAATACCGCGCCGCCCTGGCCGCATACGCCGCCACGCTCGATTACCGCCCCGGCCGCACCTGGCGCGACCTGCACGACACCGCGCTTGCCGCGCAGATTCTGTACGACACCAGCCCGGAGTGGGACAACTGGCGCCGCAGCGTCGACTACTATCAGGAGGGCGCGCTGCTCTGGCTTGAAGCCGACACGATCATCCGCAAGCTCACCAAAGACAAAAAGAGCCTCAACGATTTCTGTGCGCGCTTTGAAGGCCTCGGTGGCAACACTCCGCCTAAGGTCGTTCCCTACACCTTCGACGATGTGGTGGCGAACTTGAATGCTGTCGCGCCTTACGACTGGGCGGCATTCTTCAACGATCGGCTCACATCTAAATCGCCTCATGCTCCTCTGGGCGGAATCGAAAACGGCGGCTACAAGATCGTCTACACCGAAACTCCCAGCGCCTTCATTCAGGCTCGCGAAAGCGTTACCGGCGACTCGCAGGCCTGGTGGACCCTCGGCATCAACATCAGCACCGATGGCCATATCGACGACGTGCTCGTCGGCTCCGTTTCCGATAAGGCCGGCCTTGGTCCCGGCATGCAGATCGTTGCTGTCAATGGACGCCAGTACACGGCGGCGCTGCTGAGTGACGCGATCACGACGGCAAAAGACACGAAAGACCCGATCGAGCTGATCATCATCAACACCGGCTACTACAAGGTGGTGAAGCTCGACTACCACGACGGTCTGCGCTTCCCGCATCTCGAACGCGTTCCTGGCACGCCCGACCGCCTCGACGATATCCTCAAGCCGATGACGCCGCCGCCGTCGTCGAAAGGGAAGAGCTAGCCCGCCGGAAACAGCCCCGCGATCTCGAGCTCCAGCCCGCCGTACTCGGGGTGTTCATTCTCGCGGAGCCGGTAGGCGAGATGCACCACGCTGCCCTCGCCGAGCTGCATCGACTGCACCCGCTCCGCCCAGTTCCATCCAAGCGCCGACAGGTTGCCTCCGCGCGGCCCCTGCGTCACCTGCAGGCGAACATGCTTCTCCTTCATATAGCGCGGTGGTCCGGTCAGCAGCACGTTCTGCGCCAGAAACACAGGCTCCATGTTGCCCATCCCCATCGGCTCCAGTCGCTTGAGCCATGACCACACCGCCGGAGTCACGCGATCGAGGGGCAGTAGCGCATCGCACCGCAGCGGACTCCCCAGGTCGTCTTCGCTCAGGTGAATGCCTGCATAGCCGACCAGTCGCGAGCGCAGCTCCTCCACGCGCTCCGAAGGCAGCGAGAATCCCACCGCATGTGCATGCCCGCCGAAACGCGAAAACAGATCGCGGCAGCTCTCAATCGCATCCAGCAGATGAAAGCAGGGAATCGACCTGCCCGAGCCATGCGCCGTGCCGTCTTCGTCGTGAGCGACCACCATCGCCGGCTTGCCCGTGCGATCCACAATGCGAGAGGCCAGAATGCCGATCACTCCCCGATGCCATCCCGCGCCATCCATCACAATGCAGCGCGCATCGCGGAAGCGTTCTTCTTCCAGCCGCGCCATGATCTCGGCCAGCATGGCGGCCTCGGCGTCGCGCCGTTCCTGATTCAGCTTCTCGAGCTTCCCGGCGATCTCGTGTGCGCGCTTCGGCTCTTTCGTCGTGAAGAGCTCGATCACCTCCGAAGCCACATCCATGCGCCCGGCTGCGTTAATCCGAGGCGCAATGCGAAACGCCACATCTACAGGAGTAAGCTTGCGCCGCGCCGGATCGAGCTTGGCGACCTCCATCAAAGAGCGCAGCCCCGCATGTACCGGGCGCTGCAACTGCTCCAGACCAATCGCGACAAAGACACGATTCTCCCCGAGCAGCGGAACCGCATCCGCCACCGTCGCAATCGCGACCATTTTCAAAAACGAGGGCAGAATCTTCGCGCGTGCCCGTACGCGATCCCACCCCTCCAGAAGCGCCTGCGACAACTTGAACGCCACTCCGGCTCCGCACAGGTGCTTGCACGCATAGCCGCACGCCGCCTGGTTAGGATTCAGAATTGCCAGCGCCTTCGGTAACCCCATTGCCGTCTCCGGCAAATGGTGGTCGGTGACAATGAGATCAAGCCCCAGCGTCTCGGCTGCCTCAGCCGCGGCAAAGGCGCGAATGCCCGTATCCACGCTGATCACCAGCCTCACGCCATCCCGCGCCGCGCCATCCAGAATCCCGCTCTGCATGCCGTAGCCTTCGCGCAACCGGTGCGGCACATGAAAGCGCACCTGCCCGCCCAGCATCTCGATGGCTGTTTTCAGCAGTACCACGGCGGTCGTCCCATCCACATCGTAATCGCCGTAGATCAGGATTGTTTCCTGCGCCGCAACCGCCTGCTGGATACGAGCCACCGCGCGCTCCATGCCCAGCATCGAGTACGGATCGAGCAGTTGATCGAAATGTGGATGGAGAAAGCTCTCGGCCTCAGCGGCATTGCGCACGCCGCGTGCCACTAGCAATTCGGCAATCAGCAGAGGCAGTCGGGCCTCGCGCGCCAGCTCTGCAGCCTCGGCGGGATCGCTCCCGGAAAGAATCCAGCGCCGGTTCAGGAGCGCGGGCGCCGCCTCAAACGTGCTCACGATTGTTCGTCGGCGTCCTCGTCGTCCAGCACGATATCGCCGAAACTCTCCAGCGACTCCAGCAGCTGCTGATAGCGCTCATACCACGCCGTGGTGTTCTCGTGCAGAAACACGACGCCCTGATGCGCAAAGCCCAGCTGGATATACCCCACCCGGCCTACATGCGTGGCCAGCGACTGCGCCTCGTCGATTAGCGGAGACTCCTCGTCCGGAAAGTTCGTCTCCTGCAGCTCTTCCAGCAGCAGCTCCAGGTCGTCCTTCTCCAGCACCACTTCGCTCATCGTCACGAAGGCCGCGCCGGCCGCCTTCGCCGTCTCGACGAAATCCTTCCAGCTGTCTGCATTCGATTCGTCCTCCCACACCACCGTGGGCACTTCTTCGCCCACGTACACGGGCACGCGGCGCATTCCATGACCTGCAATAAAGGCCACCATATCGTCTTTGAGGGAGAGCAAACTGTCTTGCAGCATATCCATCTTCCGATTGTCGCAGAACTGCCAGTCTACGCCATCCTGCCAGGTGGAAAATCGCATCTTAAAGCCAGGTAGAAACTCACGTAAAATTAGTTCAGAACTCTCATTCAAGGAGCCCTGATTGGCGAAATTCGAGCGCCACGTCTTCGTCTGCACCAATTTTCGTGAGCCGGGCAGCGCACGCCCTTCCTGCACCACCGACGGCAAGGGAGAGCTCCACGGCGCCCTGAAAGACGCCGCAAAGGCCGCCGGTCTAGTCCCCCGCGTCCGCATCAACAAATCCGGATGCCTCGAGCAGTGCGAGCACGGCCCGACCGTCGTCGTCTACCCTGAAGCCGTCTGGTATGGCGGGGTCAAGGTCGAAGACGTCCCCGAGATCGTCAGCGAACACCTCATCGGCGGACGTCCCGTCGAGCGCCTTATCATCGCTGACGACTGCCTCAACGCCGCCGTCTGTCCGCACCGGCCCGCTCTCGTTACCCGAGGGTAACGCCGTGTTCGACGCAGCCGGTTCCACCCACTCACTTGTGCTATATTTCGAACGAGATAAATGATTTTTTCACGGGATTATGTTGGATATCTTGCCCGCCATACGGTCAAACACCTGATCGACGCCAAGGTGATCCGCACTGATAAGCTGTCCGTTGTCGAAGAGCGCGTAAACGCCGGTCTCCTCGAAGAATTGTCCCTCGAAGACCGCATCAACGAAGAGGTGCGCGTCATCCTAGACGCCTACCAGGACGAGATGCACCGCACCGGCGCCGCCTACGCCGAAATGTTCAAGAAGGTCAAGATCGAGCTGGCCCGCAAGTACAAGGCGGTGCTGTGAGAATCTCCCGCGACAAGCTGAACAAGCTGGCCCACGTAGTCTCCGACGTGCTTGCCGAAACCGACGAGTGCGAGTTCCTCGAGGACCGCAATACCATCCGCCAGGAAGCCCGCAAGGCGCTCGAAAATCTGCTCATGCAGGAGACGCGCATCGACCAGGCCGCCCGCCTCAAGATCCAGTCCCAGCGCCGCATCATCCCCGAAGGCAGCCAGGAGTGGGACATCCTCTACCGAAAGTACTACAACGAGGAAGTCAAAAAGCTCGGTATCTGAGGGACTACGCGTCCAGCGATACGCGCTTCGTGCCGGAATAAACACAGATGTCATCCTGAGCCGGCGTCTGGCGCATTGTGCCAAACTGCCCGGCTGGGTGGGCCATACAAGCCTGCTGTTGGCTTGTGTGGCACAGTCCGGAAAGGCAACCCTTCAGCTCATGATCCCGCTATATTTGTGTGTGCCTTTGGAGTGAGCGATAAACTCCCCTAGCCTGCTCCCCGACACGACATGCCCCCGCTCGTCGGCGCTGCGCCCGCAATCGGTTGCCACAATATCTGGATTCTCCTGCAGCGCCAGCTGGAACTGGTAGCCGTCATCCCATCTCCTGGCTTCACGAAAGCGTCCCGAGCGATAGCGTTCGATCGCTGAATTCAGGACAGCGGGGCCACCCGCATCCATTCGAAAGCCAATGACCCCGGCTTCAAGAACAGGGCGATCCGGGCCTCTCAGGAAAAAGACGGAACCGTCTCCGAACCAGGCCTCAATCTCCACCAGAGGCAATGTTTTCAGGAAGCAGCAATCCGAATCGATCCAGACGATAGCGTCCACACCGTCGATCCGCAGAGCGTGATCCAGCGCGACGATTTTCCGGAACCATCGCGAAGCGTTTTTATTGAACCATGACCACACGCATCGCTCACGATGATCGCCAAAGGGATCCTGGGGCGATGGACAATCACACGGTTCCGCGCTACCGCCGAGAGTTATCGGAATATATTGCTTGTTGCTTTCGAGCCACCAATGGAGAAATTCAGAGCCATCCAGATCATGCGTGAGCAGGCGCTCCGAGTGTCGGTGAATCTCGGCGCTGAGGTTCTGCTCGTAACAGGCCAGGAGACGAGCCTCTCCCGCATACCGGCAGAATGACCGCACGAGGTTCACGCCGGTGGCATTATAGATATCCCGATTAAACGAGGTCACGAAAAGGCAACGGAACATAGCGTTAGGGAGACCGTTTCTCAAGAAAGGTAAGTCAGTACCTTCCCATAAAATCTTCGATTGAGTTCGCGACACTCTTCCAGAGCATCTGGATAAGCCTCTGCTTCATGCACACGCGCTCGCCAATCCTCAAACTCCAGAAAAGGAACTTTGTACTTCGCACCATAGAACTTCGTGGAGAAGGGAACTGCCAGCACCTTTTTCGCGAGCAGAATCCCCCAGTACATTCCGTGATAGCTGTTCGTCAAAACGATTTCGGCGCTTGATAGAAAATCGATCGTTCGGCGGAACGCCGCATCCATTGCTGTCTCACCATCTGCGGGCTGCACTGTGAACGCAGTGTTTTCCATCATGGGGATGCCGGGGTCGACCTCCAGCAGCCACGGTTTCTTCCCATGCCGGTATACCACCGCCTCGTGGTGTATTTCTGAGACATGATCGAAGAGAGGGCTCATACAACTGACGCACGGCACATACGGCCATCCCTGCTGATCGTCGCGCACACCCAGCAGAGTGAAACGCCGCAGATAATCCGGATACGACAGCGGCGAGTTAGGCGCCGCATAACTATTGTGGCCGATGCCCCAACCGATGAGGCTTCCCTTTGTGTGCTCAGTTATGTATTCCATACTCGGAGCAAATGAGTCTCTCGCCAGCAGGCCGCCACCGCCAAGCAGCACGTCATGGTCAAGTTGAAGCTGGGACTTACAGCTCAGAATATCTACCTCCGTTGTTCTGGTAGGAAACGAAAAGAATCGCAGGGGGGAAGACATCCAGTCACCAATATTGTTATCCACTCGATGTATATTGACGAGCATGCAGTCAGCCTATCTATTACCGTTGCATTTGCTCCAAGCCTCAATGGTGTTGTTTTCCTGAAGTATTTCGTATGGCACGCCTCAGCCTGAGGATCGATAACTCTACTGTCGTGTCGCTCTTATCGAGCTTCATGGGGCCTCCTTCTCGATTTGGAATTCAGGCCGCTATCAGCGATTGGTGAAGCGTGCCAGGTGGCCCATACAAGCCTGCTGTTGGCTTATGCGGGACAATCACGCCCTCATATCCCCTCCCTTGCCGCTACCGGACCCTCCAGCCAGGCCAGAAAGAGCTTATAGCCGACGCAGAGAACGATTGCGCCCACGAAAAGCCCAATGATGCCGATCGCCAGAAAGCCGCCGATGGCTCCCAGGAAAATCACCGCGATCGGAACCGCAACGCCGCGCCCCAGCAACAGAGGCTTCAGGGCGTGTTCGAGGGCAGCCACCAGGATGCACCAGAGCAGAAACAACACCGCTTTCGTCGTGCTTGCGACCGCAAACATGTAGATGACGGCGGGAAGCAGCACGAGCCCTCCTATCTGAAGCACGGTCGCGAAAAGAAAGATCAAGGTCCACAACCCGGCGCCGGGCAATCCCGCCACCAGAAAGCCGATTCCGGCAAGAACCGCCTGAATGACTGCCACGCCGAGAATTCCGTTTGTAACGCTCCGAATCGTAGATCCGGCCAGCGTTTCGAACTCCGGACCTCGCTCGCCAAAGAGGCGGCGGGCCAGCGAATGCGAGATCACCGCTCCGCTCGAAGCATTTGCAAGGAGAACGCCCGCCACCAGAATGGAGAGGACAAATTCCAGCACCGTCATCCCGATTCCCGCAGAGGCGTGAAGAAGCCCGGGAACCAGCGCCTTGAGCTGCGGAGCCGCGCTTTGCAGCACTCCCGTCAGGTTCGTGTAAGCCTTATTCCAGGTGCTATACAAAGGTCCGCCGACAAGCGGCCAGTTTCTTACGCTCTCCAACGGAGCCGGGATACCCAGCGTGCCTTCCCGGGTGTGCACGATCAGGGTTTGGATCCCCTGGATCATCGTCTCCGTCAGCAGGGCAACGGGAACAATCAGAACGCCCAGGAAGATCAGCGTGAAGAGAACGGCGGCCAGCTTCCCGCGCCCGCCCAGCAGGCTTCGCAGCTTTTGGTAGGCGGGGTTAACCGCAATCGCGATGATGATGCCCCAGGCCACCAGCGGCAGAAAAGGGCGCAGGATCATCAGGCATGCGGTCGTCAACAGGATGACAAGAGCAACGTGGATGGCAACTTCCACAGCCCGGCGTCGGTAATCCGTTTGTTTCGCCAGTTCATCCGTGGTCACGGTTAAGTCCTGTTGAGGATCGGGAAAGACGGACACCGATGCTTAGTAGAGAGTATCGCCGCGTTGGAGGATGCTGCCAATCGAAATTAGCAGTGTGTCGAAACCGCCGATACTCCGCATCTTCTGTGGAGATTACGATCCTTATTTCCGTACTGCGAACTTGGTGAACGACCTTGGTCTTCATTGTGCGACTGGCGCTTGTCTTCCGTGCACAGTTTCCAGATCAGCCCAGATCGTGAAGCTGCACGTACTTCAGCACGCCGCCTGTTTGCAGAGCCTTGTCGATGGCGCTTGAATTTGGGCAATAAATGAATGGCCGTCGGGGATACAGTCTGTCGTTCACCCAATACTTGTTCCAGCCGGTCGAGGTCTTAATAAATTCCTGAACATACCCCGTAGCCGTGCGATAAAGCGCTTCGATTTCCAGGCAGCCGTTGACACAGATATCGACATAAGACTGGACCATGGGGATATCCGCGGTCGGCTCTTTGGTCGGCGAAATGTATGCGGGTTGGCTCACAAAGAGAACGACCTGCTTCGTGCTGTCCCAGGGCGCGCCCCCGTCCAGCATCTGGATCGATCCCTCCACGGGCTCGGGCGAGTAGCCAGTTTCCCGCTCTATCGTCTTCTCGATATCTCCAACGCTATAAATGACGCCGTTGATGGTTGCCCCCGGGTTTGCCACCGCTCCCAGGTAGGTGCAGGTGCTGCCGACGTTGTTGGCAAACTGGTGAAACCATCCGCGCTCGTAGCCGGTAACTCGCGCTGGCCACGCGGCGAAAGCGTCGGGATTGGTGCGCGTTCGCGACGCCCTTTCAATCAGCGAGCCATAGCCGAACACATATCCAGCCTTAACCATACGTGTCTCTCCTTATCGGTGTATTTGATCTGCGCCCCGGCTCAGAATGGACAGAACCGATCGGGCGGCATCACACGGAGCCAGGGATGAAGAAAGGCAGTCAATTTCAGGAGTGGGCGGAAGGAAGTTTCCCGCGCAACCGTCTGCGGAGAGCGTTCAGGAATCCGTCAGGTGAGATAGTGGCCCTCGTTTCTCTCGATGTCAAGAACGGTGCCGATGAATTCATAAATCTCCAGGTCGGCCGCGTCTTCTGACTCTCAGAGGACTTGTGACCCGCCTCCAAACGCCCCGTTCGTTCTGGTATATTAAGAAGGCTGGCGGTCCTCGCCACTTCCTTCCGGCGCCATGGTGTAATTGGTTAACACGCCGCCCTCTCAAGGCGGAGAGTTCGGGTTCGATCCCCGATGGCGCTACCAATCAAATCAATCGTTTGCGGATCATCTGCATCTCCCATCGAAATCTCCGGGGACGCTGTGGGGACGCTAGTACCGGAACTCAGGGCCGTTTCGCCTCCCTGTGGCCCGGTTCGGCTTGTCGAGGCGGGCAGTTGAGCCGGTTCTCCAAAGATCGAATCCAAGCGTCCGACCGCCGCGCCTAGAAACTCCCCGCTCAGATGCTGGTAGCGAGCCGCCATTCTTAAGTCTTTGTGTCCCAGCAATTGTGCGACTGTATGAATGTCTGCCCCCTGCATCCGAAGCCATGACGCGGCCGTGTGTCTCAGGTCGTGGAAATGGAAGTCCTCAATCTCCAGGCGACGGCATACCGCGGCGAACCCCTTGCTGATGTTGTCAGGCGTGCAGTCATCCGCCAAGGGAAATACTCTGTCCATCGGCCTCGTGCCTTTCGCCCACTGCGCCTTGATGACATCGGCTGCCAACTGGTTTAAGTAGACGACGCGGCCTTCGCCATTCTTCGTCTGAGGTAGCAAAAGGCGACCCCCTTTCATATCCACGTCCAGCCATCGCAGATTCAGAATCTCTCCCCGCCGCATGGCGGTGAAAGCCGC
Source organism: Acidobacteriota bacterium (assembly GCA_013289875.1). Classification (GTDB taxonomy): domain Bacteria; phylum Acidobacteriota; class Terriglobia; order Terriglobales; family Acidobacteriaceae; genus Silvibacterium. The sequence continues at coordinate 68,896 of JABCZC010000020.1, forward strand.
GAGCGCGGCAATGGGTCGCAGCCAATCAGGGCAGGCCGCCAGCAGTGCGCGCAATTCCGTTGGCTGAAGGTATCGGACGCGGCCCGCGGGCACGCGCGGCGCTTTTACCTTGAGAGCCGGGTTGAAGGGAATTAACTCCCATTCAACAGCCAGGCCCAGAAGATGTTTAAGGACATTCAGTTCCTTGGTGACGCTGCCCGGGGAGACTTCACCCGCCCGCCGCGTGACGTACTGCTGAATTTCCGCACGGCGTATGTTACCCATTGACAGCTCGCCGAATGCGGGGCGCAACTGGTTTTCGACAATACCAGCGGCCCGCTCGTAGCTTCTCTCGCTGAGGCGCGGTTTCTGGTGTCGAAGATATCGAGGAAGGAGCGACGCAAAGGACTCTCTCGTGGGCGCAGCATAACCTTTCGTGCGCTGCTCGTCTACGCGCGCCTTCTCCGCTGCCACGAGGATGCGCGCCTGTTGCAGTGTGTGCGCGGCCAGCTTACGCTTGCGGCGCCGCCCGCTGGCGTCGACCCAACTTCCATAGAACTGGCCTGGACGATCTTTGCGTGTAAAAACACCATCCCGATCCTTAGCCCTTCCGCGTGGCATGATTCCTCCTCTTCGATTTCTTCTTTTTCTCTGCGCGGGACTTGCGGACGTTGGCAAGATGGGCGTGCTCTATGCTGCAATACATCCGTTTTTGCTTGGTTTCGCGCTTGTAGAGTTTCCAGCAATCGATCAGACGGCAGATGCCGAACTCAGCCTTTGATAAATGATCAATTGTGATCGTGGTTCTAATCGCATCCTCGCAATAAGTCCGCTGCACAGTGAAGTATGGCGGCTCTTTGCTCTCGGAAAGAAACAAAGAACTCGTAGTGCTTAACCATTTGCGTGGCTTTCCGACAAGCGCGCTGCGATATTGTTCGCGCCGCTTCCACAACAAATGCGGAATTACGATCGCGACGTCGTGCAATTCTCCAAAGAATCTGGGTGCGTATCCCCGATCCCAAAGGCCCCAATGATTCAGGAATAGGCAAAGTGCGTCCGTCTCTGGTTTTAAATCCAAGAATTCACCGCGCATCTTCCACGCATCTTTTGCTATACCCCCAGATTTAGGGGCCCACGAGCCCGATGCGAACCCAGGCCTCGGGGATGCAAGCACGGTGAAATGTCGCCCAGAAATGTCAGGAGTATTCCGGCGATTCTCATGTGGCCCTAGCGTGTCATCCGGAATGTCTGAAGGCGAGATTTCGACGGTATAAGACGGGGCGAATTGGTCAACTTGGTTGGCACCAGATCCAATCCTGCCGGCTGGAACCGACGCTGAGCTATCTTCTGCTCGACGGCCGCGGCTGCCCGAGAACATATCCGCGTAGTCAATCTTCGCGGCACCTGGCCGCTGCGCCGTCTTCTGCGCTTCTGATCCAAACTTCCCGGCAGATGAAAAGTCCAATTTCGCCAGGACCATTTCATCTTCCTCTGCACTACCGGGAGAAAGAAGTTCCAATGGAGCGCTCGGAATATCAGACCAGCCAAGGATCTCGGCCGAGCATGTTACCCAGCGTGCGCGATAAGGCAGAAACGTGAATCGCGCGGGAATCTCGAAATTGGAAATGTGTGCCATGCTTTGTTATTTAGCATATCACAGAAAAAAGCGAGCA
>JABCZC010000021.1 GCA_013289875.1 Acidobacteriota bacterium
GCCGCTTGCTCTGTACTCTTCGTTTTGCTGAAAATCGGCCCATTCACCGTCCGGTACGGCCACGAAATACGTACCCGTCCGCCGCGATATAGCCGGGTCCGGTACCCATGAGAACCGCTGCCAGAGCAAAACAGGCGAGGGGGAACTCGTAGCCTCCTTGACCGATAAGTCCATGATGGAGATGGACCTTGATGATGGCCACAGCCATATCGATGGCAATTCCCAGGGCGGCCAGATGAACAAGCAGGCCGAGGATAAGGAACGCACCTCCGAAAAGCTCAGTGAAAGCTGCCACGTAGCCGAGCCAATAGGGAAGCCCGAGGTGCGCGACATTCTGCGTGAACTGGTACAGTGCGCCGCGTGGAAAGATCTTCTGCGAGCCGTGTACCACCATGATTGCGCCCAGCACCAGGCGCGCAACCAATGCGGCTAATGGCCTGATCCGTTCAAACGAACTGAACATTCCGATTCTCCCTTGCAGATTCACTGCTACGGCAATACTTCGTCAAAGAAACGTCGCAGTGTTGGCTCGTAGCCGCCTTGCCTCAATTCAAAATACTCTTTCGGAAAGGCCGCCAGTTGATAAAGCTCTTCGGTTCTCGATTTTGTGCCGCTTCGGTCGAGGAAAAGCTTGGGCACGGCAATATTTTTCAGCGTCTCAGCTGGATCGAAGCGCTCCGTGATCAGCCACCCAGGAAGTATCCGGGATCGGGCATCGGAGCCGATGACCTGCTGCGCCGGCTCGCCTGGCCCGTCGAGAATCACGCCGGCCGGAGTGCGCCTCGCCGCCAGCTCCGCCGCCAGGCTCGCGCCTACTCCAGCTCCATAGACCACGATAGACTTTGCCTCGAAATGCCGGGTGTCCGCGAGGTATGTCCAGGCGGCTTCGGTATCCTCGGTCATGCGCCTTTCGCGCGGAGTGGGCCCGGCGCTGCGACCGAAGCCACGGTAGTCAAAGGCAAAGAGGTTGATGCCGAGCGAATGCAGCGTGGCAAGGTCGTCGACACAATCGGACAATGATCCCGTGCCGCCGTGCAGGTAGAGCAGCACGCTCTTGCTCCAGCGCGCGTCGGTCTCTGCCGGAATCCACCAGCCGTCGAGTTGCGCCGAGCCGGTCTCGGTGTAGTCGAAGCGGACGTCGCCGAACTTCAGTCCCAGCGAGGCAGGTATTGCTGTGATGGTTCTGGCTGGATGCAGCACCAATTGCCACTGGCCCTGGTAGAAGAGCAGACAGAGCGTAGCGTAGGCGCAGAGGGCCGCGACGGCGAGCGTGATCAGGAGCGCCCAGGCAAGCCAGCGTCCGCCGATGACGGGGGGAGGCATCTTGTGCAGGGCGTGAGGAGCCGATCGTGACAGTTTGCCGGTGGGTTTCGGCTGGTGCTTTTTAGCCAAAGGCGAGCTCGTCGGCAGATTCAAGCGGTGTTCCGCAGATGCGGCAGATGACCGCCGAGCAGTCTCCGCAGACCAGGGGGTCGTCGACTACCCGGGCGCAGGTGGGGCACCATAGGCTTGCATCGGCAGGCTTCGCTGGTGGTGGAGTTTCGTTGGGCATCACTGTGAAAAGCGTAACAGGGAACGGGGCGGCGGCGAAGGGATGGAGCCCAGGGTAGCGGTCAGCGGAATCTAATGACACGACCCCGCATCCTGAAATCTGCCCGACGCAGCCATCGAAGCCAGGGCGCGGCCGCAGGCCAGAATCTTCTGGTCAAGAGGATCGTTCTGGAGCGCATCTGGAGCAATGTAGTTCATGTTTTTCCGCGCACTGAGCATTTTGTCACTCAAGCTCTGCATGTTGTTGAACTCGTTGTACAGCAATTGAAAGCCTTGCCGATCGTCATCGGTTGACACCGCAGCCGATGCCAGGCTGATGCTTGTCGCAGCCGGGCCGCTATAACGATTGATCCAGGTATCTCCGGGTGGAAATCCATATTGGACGGCGCTCTCCAGCGCACTACGCCATTCCCTGATCTCAGCCATTGCCTCGATACCGGCGTTCAGGAAACCTCGCGAGAATCCGGCAGAAGGTGGTGGTGGTGACGCAGCCTGTCTTGAGGGTGGAACCGTCATGCGTGCGCCGCGGCCGGGGGTTGGCAGCGTGAGCAGGATTTGATTCCCGTTAAAGCTGACAGACCCGTTCGTGATGCGCGCCAATGATTCGACATCTACGTAGGACCGGCCGCTTACCTGAATGACAGGAGCCTCTCCAGAATGCCCGTTCACAGTGAGTGTCGCGCTTTGCTGCGTGTTCTGCGACTGAGCCGGCGCCGGCACTGTGAGAACCGCACCGAACATCAAAATTGCAACGAATGACCTGACTCGCATAAGCCCGCTCCCGAGAGGTATTTCCAGTTTCGCTATGGGAACCGAGACAGAATGGATGAGATAAGTGCCTGGTTACCATCGGCACGACAGAGTCTATACCACATCCCTACCGAAGAGTTTCGGCGATTTTTTCGCACGAAGACCGCGAATCAGGGAAATTGTCAAAGGCTTACCGATTCAAACTGAGCGATTACCAGGGCTAATCCAGCTTCACAAGCACGTCGTCGCCCTCGATCCTGTGCTCGTAGATTGGAACTCTGGCCCGCGGCTCGTGTTCTGCAACGCCCGTCTTCAGATCGAAGGCCCACGCATGCCACGGGCAGACGATCTTGCCGTTTTCGATGATGCCTTCGCCGAGCGGGCCGCCGTTGTGCGGGCAGAGGTTGTTCATCACGGTGACCTCGCCATTCAGACGAGCAATGCAGAGCTGATATTCGCCGCATTCGACTTCGCGCGCCTCGCCCTCGGTGGGCAGCTCAGCCTTGCTCAGGATGCGCACAAATTCGGGCATCGCAAATCCCCTTCGTTCGGCGGCTAGTAGTCCACAATCTTCGAAAACGACAGCGGGTCGAGGCTCGCCCCGCCCACCAGCGCGCCGTCAATCTCCGGCTGATTGGCCAATGCCGATGCGTTGTCCGGCTTGACGCTGCCGCCGTAGAGGATGCGGATGGCATCTGCTGCCTTGCGCCCCAACAAGCGCGCCACCTGGCTGCGGATATGGAAGTGAGCCAGGCCGGCCATCTCTGGCGTTGCCGTGCGGCCGGTGCCGATCGCCCATACCGGCTCGTAAGCCATCACGAAGCTCTCGGCGCTCTCCGGAACCACGCCCTTGAGCGCGATCTGGCATTGGCGCAGAAGGACCTCTTCGGTCTTGCCAGCTTCCCGCTCGTCAAGGGTTTCGCCGATGCAGATAATCGGCGTCAGATTGTTCTTCACCGCCGAGAGAATCTTCTGGTTAACCATCTCATCGGTCTCGCTGAAGTACTGGCGCCGCTCCGAGTGGCCGATGATGACGTGCGTCGCGCCAACGGCCTTCAACATCAGCGGAGACGTCTCGCCGGTATAGGCGCCTTCCTCGGCCCAATGCATGTTCTGGCCACCGACGGCGATGCCGGAATCCTTGACCGCCGCTACCACAGCTGCGAGCGAGATGGCGGAAGGGCAGAGCACGATCTCGGCGCGCGTCTGCTCGGCTACCAGGGGCAGAAACTTCTTGACGAACTCCTCTGCCTGCGCGGGAGTCTTGTACATCTTCCAGTTTGCTGCGATGAGTGGCTTGCGTGACATTCAGGCGTCCTTTGAATTCTCGACTATGTTGAGGATGCTTTAGCTCTACGAAGATCGATTCTACTTATCCGTCAGCGCCTCAACTCCCGGCAGCTTCTTGCCCTCAAGAAACTCCAGGCTCGCACCGCCGCCGGTCGAAATGTGTGTGATCTTCTCCGCCACTCCAGCCTTCTTTACGGCTGAAACCGAATCGCCGCCGCCGACAATGGAAACAGCATCCTGATTCGCGGCGACGGCCTTGGCGATTTTGTTTGTGCCCACGGCAAAGGCCGGCATCTCGAAGACGCCCATCGGCCCGTTCCACACGATGGTCGAGGCATCTGCGATCTCTTTCGAGAACAGCTCGACCGTCTTCGGTCCAATATCGAGCGCCATCCACTCAGCGGGGAATGGCCCGTCACCCGAGAATATCTGCGTTTTTGCGTCCGCGGCGAACTTGTCGGCGAGCACGTGATCGATGGGCAACAGGAAGCGCACACCTTTTGCTTCAGCCTTGGCCAGGGCGTGTTTCGCGACGTCGATCTTGTCGGCTTCGAGCAGTGACTTGCCTGTGTCCTGCCCCTTCGCTTTGAGAAATGTGTAGGCCATGCCACCGCCGATGAGCAGCGCATCCACTTTTGAGAGCAGGTGATCGATGACCTCTATTTTGTCCGATACTTTTGCGCCGCCAAGAATGGCCACGAAAGGCTTGGCCGGCTCCTCGAGAGCCTTCCCAAGGTACTTCAGTTCTTTCTCCATCAGTAGGCCGGCGACCGACTTTTTTACAAAATGCGTGATGCCCTCGGTGGACGCGTGCGCTCGATGCGCGCTGCCGAAGGCGTCGTTGACGTAGATCTCGCACAGTGAGGCAAGCTGGGCTGCGAAGATCGGATCGTTGGCCTCCTCGCCCGCATGAAAGCGCAGATTCTCAAGCAGCAGCACCTGGCCCGATTCGAGCTGGCGGGAAAGCTCGGTCGCCAGCTCGCCGACGCTATTGGGCGAAAACGCGACGTTCACCTGCTCGCCCAGATGGTGGTCAAGCAGCATCCGCAGCCTGTCGACCAGGGGGCGCATGCTGTATTTCGGACTCGGTTTGCCCTTGGGCCGTCCCAGATGCGATGCCAGGATCAGCTTGGCCTTATGGCGCAGCGCATACTCCAGTGTGGGCAGCGTTTCGCGGATGCGCGTGTCATCCATTATCTCGGATCCGTCATCGCTCAGCGGAACGTTGAAATCCACACGCATGAAGACGTGCTTATGCGCAAGGTCGAGATCGCGAATCGATAATTTGGTCATGATTTTTCCGTTATCTTTCCTGCTGCTTACTTCTGGTCACTCTGCTACTTCAGGTCACCGATGACTGCGTCGGCCTCGATTTCCACGCGCCATGCCGCATTGAGTAACTTGGCGACGACGACCATGGTTGCCGCAGGCCGGATTGCGCTAAAGATTTCGCCATGCGCCCGGCCGACCGCTTCCCAATCTTCCTCATGGGTCAGGTACATGCGTGTCCGCACCACATCTTCCATCCGGGCTCCGGCCTGTTCGAGCGCAGTGCGGATGATTTCCAGTGTATGCCGGGTTTGCGTTGCTGCATCGGCTTCATCGGCGCCAACGGGGCCAGTGCCGGAGACATGGACGGCGTTGCCTACACGCACCGCGCGTGAAAAGCCGATGATGGGCTCGAAGGGCGACGATCCAGAGATATTTTGACGCATTGCCGGGGGAAATGCTCCGCGTGTTTCTTGAGGCGAATTCAGGATACAGGTGCGCGGATTCGGTTGTTCCATGCGCGAACCGAATCCGCGTTAAATCGTAACTCTTACAGACCCTTTTCAGCGAGGAGGAGCACTAGGTCGCGCACGCGATTCGAGTAGCCCCACTCGTTGTCATACCAGCTTATGACCTTCACCGAGCTGCCCACGACCTTGGTGAGCGGTGAGTCGACGATCGACGAGCGCGCATCGCCCTTGAAGTCGCTCGAGACCAGCTCAGCAGTCTCGTAGCCCAGTATGCCCTTCAGCGGCCCATCGGCGGCCTTCTTGAGTGCGGCGTTCACCGTCTCGACCGTCGCCGGCTTCTCTGCGATAAACGTCAGGTCGACTACCGAAACATTCGGGGTGGGAACGCGCATGGAAAAACCGTCCAGCTTGCCCGTCATCTCGGGGATGACGAGCTTCAGGGCCTTAGCGGCCCCAGTCGAGCTGGGAATCATGTTGATCGCCGCAGCGCGCGCCCGTCGCAGGTCCTTGTGCGGAAAGTCGAGAATCACCTGGTCATTCGTATAGCTGTGGATCGTCGTCATGATGCCCGAGACGATGCCAAACTCCTCGTGCAGCACCTTCACAACGGGGGCAAGGCAGTTCGTGGTGCAGGAGGCGTTGGAGATGATGTTGTGCTTCGCCGAGTCATACTTCGATTCGTTCACGCCGAGCACGACCGTGATGTCCTCGTTGGTCGCCGGGGCGGAAATAATGACCTTCTTCACAGAGCCTTGCAAGTGTGCCTTGGCCTTGGCGGCGTCGGTAAAGATACCGGTCGATTCCACCACGATCTGTGCACCGGTCGAGTTCCAGTCCAGCTTGCCGGGATCGCGTTCGGCGAATACCTTGATCGTCTTGCCGTCTACGGTGATTGAGTCGACGCTGGAGGAGATTTCGTTCTTCAGATTGCCCAGAATCGAGTCGTACTTGAGCAGATGGGCGAGCGTCGCGGGGCTCGTAAGATCATTCACGGCGACGATATCGATCTCGGGATTGCCAAGAGATGCGCGAAAAACATTGCGTCCGATTCGGCCGAAGCCGTTGATTCCAACCTTTACTGCCATGGGAAAGTTTTTCTCCTTCGTGTGTTCTTGAGATCTTCAGTGGAGTCTCGCTGATTTGGGGGACCAGCCGCGAGCGGGCAAAGGCCACAAACCCCCATTTAGCGATGCTAGCACTGTAGTCAATACCACGGCATAAGATTTTTCTATAGACAGATTTTAAATTTTTTCGGCAGTCTGCAAACTGCGGTTCACAGTATTCAGAGTGGTTCGGAATCGGTCCTGCACATTGCGGCGTGTCGATGTCTGTGTTACATCCTGAGTTATGCGCGAATGGATGCGCGAAAAAATGAGACGACGTCCCAAGCGTGGACCGAACGATTCGGAATCCACAGGAAAGATTGGCCAGGAAATACCTGCGAATCAGCCGGCTCCTCTGCGCCCTTCTTACGGAGCTGCACCCGCCGAAGAACCTTCATCGCCGGCGGACAGCACAACCATGGAGCCACCATTCGTAACAGCTCCGACCTTAGAAGCACCACAACTCTCCCCCGAGATCACTGCTGCTGTGGGCGTTCCGGAAGAGCCGGGCAAGCTGGAAGTAGAAACCCAACCGGAACTGCAATCGACTCCGCCGCCGGAACCGCAAGCCGCTGGTCAGCCTCATGGGCCAAAGGGCTTTGTGGTGCTCACCATCGGCCTGCCCGGATCGGGCAAGACCACGTGGTTCAAGCGCCGCGGGGTAACGCCGCTGTCTTCGGATATGCTGCGCAACATACTGTTCGACGACATCACCGAGCAGCGCTACCAGGGACTTGTTTTTTCCACCCTGCGCTCGCTGCTGCGCGCGCGGTTGATCGCCAAGATGCCATGGAACTACGTGGACGCAACCAACCTCTCACCCCACGAACGGCGCCAGTGGATCAAGATGGCGAAGAGTTTCGGCTACGATGTGCAGGCCGTCTTCTTCGACGTTCCGCTGGAAATCTGCCTGGAGCGCAACCGCCGTCGTGAACGAACCGTGAACGATGAGGTCATGCACAAGATGGCCGAACGGCTTCGTCCGCCGAACTTCAAGGAAGGCTTCTCGAAGATCACTGTCGTGCGCGTCAAGAGTCCCGGCGCTCCCGACGCGCCTGCCGAGGGCGAATAACGTTCCTGCAACAGTAACAGATGGCCGGGCGAGCGTGCCCGGCTTTCTTCTTTGCCCACAGATGCCGCCAGCCATTGAATTCCGCGATGTGAGCTTCACGACCCCGCAAGGCCGGGCTCTGCTCGATCGCATCTCGTTTGCCGTCGAGGAGGGAACCTCGATCGCGCTCCTGGGTCGCAGCGGATCGGGTAAGACCACGCTGCTGCGAACGGTAAACCGCATGGTCGAGCCAACCAGCGGAGATGTCCTGGTCAACGGCAGGAGCGTGCGCGACCTCGATCTGATCGAGCTGCGGCGCGGTATCGGCTACGTCATTCAGGAGACCGGTCTTTTTCCTCACCTCACCGTCGAGCGCAACGCGGCAATGGTGCCGGAAATTTCCGGCAAGCCGCGCCACGCCAGCCGCAAGCATGGGCATGAACTTCTATCCGCCGTCGGCCTTGACCCCGCGACCTTCGCCAAACGCTACCCTCATCAGCTCTCGGGAGGGCAGCGCCAGCGCGTTGGCCTGGCCCGCGCTCTCGCCGCGCAGCCGCCGATTCTTCTGATGGACGAGCCCTTCGGCGCGCTCGATCCGTTGACCCGCGCCGAAATGCAGGATATGCTGCGCGCTCTGCTGAAGCGCCTCGAGAAGACAGTTTTGCTCGTGACGCACGACCTCGATGAGGCGCTCTATCTCTCCGTGCGCATCGTGCTGCTTGACCAGGGTCATGTGATCGCAAACGTTGCCGCCAGTGAATTTCTCACATCGACGCAGCCTGAGGTTGAGGAATACGTACGCGCCTGCCGCCGCGGCGAGATGGCGCACGAGGGAGATGTGCCGTGAGCTCGCAGTTCTTGTCTCAGTACGGCGGCCAGATTTTCCAGCTCACACTCGAACATCTGTGGCTCACCGGCGCTGCCATGCTCTTCGCTACCGCGATCAGCATCCCTCTCGGAGTCTGGCTGACGCGCGCGCCCCGGTTTGCAGAGCCGGTGATCGCCGTCGCCAACATTCTCCAGACCATTCCCTCGCTTGCTCTGTTCGGCCTGCTCCTGCCTTTGCCCTGGCTTGGAGAGCGCGCCGCCCGCATCGCCATCGTCGCGCTGACTGCCTATGCATTGTTGCCCATTCTGCGTAATACCTACGCCGGCATTCGCGGCATCGATCCGTCTGTGATCGAGGTGGCGCACGCGCTGGGCCTCACCGGAACGCAGCGTCTCTTCAAAGTTGAGCTACCGCTCGCTGCATCATTCATCTTCGCCGGACTCCGCACCGCAACCGTTACCTGCGTGGGCGTCGCCACCATCGCTGCAGCCGTCGGTGCGGGAGGACTGGGCGAGCTCATCTTTCGCGGCGTTGCGTCGGTGGACAACCGGCTTGTTCTTGCCGGAGCGATTCCCGCTGCGCTGCTAGCCCTCATCGCCGATGGAGTCCTGGGCATCTTTGAACGCTGGCTGCGGGTAAAGGGCAAATGATACGGCGGCTAATTGCCACCGTCGCGGTGACATGTTGTCTCCTCCTCACTTCCTGCGGGCCGCCTCGCCCCGACGAACCGGTCATCGGAACCAAAAACTTCACCGAGCAGGTCGTTCTCGGGGAGCTTCTTGCCCAGGAGATTGAGGCGAAATCTCATCTCAAGGTCGAGCGGCGCTTTTATCTCGCCGGCAGTTACATTTGCCAGCAGGCGATGGTCTCGGGCCGCATCGACGCTTACGTCGAGTACACCGGCACCGCGCTCACCGCCATTCTCAAACAGCCCCTCGATCGGAATCCACAGTCTGTCCTCGACAAGGTACGCCGCCTTTACGCCTCGCGCTACGGCATCACCGTGGCGGCTCCGCTTGGCTTCGAAAACACGTTCGCCATGATCATTCGCGGAGACGATGCGCGCCGTCTGCATCTTCAAACTCTCTCTCAGGCCGCGCAGTATACACCTCAGTGGCGTCTCGGGGTCGGATACGAATTCGAGCAGCGCCCCGACGGACTTCCCGGACTGAGCACTACCTATGGCCTCAAATTCGACGAGCCCCCGCGCAGGATGGACCTGGGCCTGCTGTATCGGGCGATCAGCTCGAATCAGGTGGATATGATTGCGGGAAACTCGACGGACGGCCCCATCCAGGCGTTTGGCCTCACGGTGCTGGAAGACGACAAGCATTATTTTCCGCCTTATCAGGCCGTGCCGTTGGTGCGCGATGACGCGCTGCGGCGCTGGCCACAGATGAGGACAGCGCTCGATGCCCTTGCCGGCAGAATCACCGCCGACGATATGCGCGCGATGAACGAGGCTGTCGACGGAGAGCATCATGACCCGGCCGTGGTCGTGCGAGAATTTCGTCAGAAGAAGGGACTCTAACCATGACCATGCAAGCCGCTGCCCAGCCCGAGCCATGGCTGCGCGGAACCTATGCAGATGTTCCGGCTGTGCTTCGCGCCATCCTGCACGCTTTCGATCTTGCGCGCGAAGATGTAGTCCTGTGGGTAGAAGGGCTTACCGAGCCGGAGCTTCACGCCTCTCCCAGCGGACTCACGCCGATTGCCTTCCATATGCGCCACATCGCGCGCAGTCTCGACCGCCTGCTAACGTACGTGGAGGGCAAACAACTCAGCGCTGAACAGATTACGGCGGCCAGGACCGAGCTCGATCCCGGCATATCACGCGAGGAGCTATTAGCCGAGTTTCACGAGGGCCTAGACTACGCTGTTCGGCGCGTTCGTGCTTTCGCTATGGCCGATCTCGAACAGCCTCGCGGAGTCGGTAAGAAGCAGCTTCCCACGAGCGTCGGAGGCCTCCTCGTACATCTCGCCGATCACACGCAGCGGCACACTGGCCAGGTTGTCACTACGGCGAAGCTGCTGAAGGCTGCGCGTGTCGATACACCGTCCGGCGGAGTGCACGGTCTGAGCTAGAGGGCTGTTAACAGGTTAGAGGCGGCGCACGATCAGAATGGTCTGGTCGTCAACCTGTTTCCCGAAGGCCTGGGCCGCGCCCAGAATTTGTCCCGCCAAATCGGCCAGCGGAGCCTGCGTATTCGCGGCGATGACGCTCTTCAGCCGTTCCAGACCAAACTCTTCCTCGCTCTTGTTGCCTACCTCGAGAATGCCGTCTGTCGCGACGATCAGCAGATCGCCCGTCAGCAGCTCCATCCTTCTGCCGTCGAACGCGGGTACGGCCAGTAACCCCAGCGGGAACTGCTCTTCCTCCATGTGGGAAATGTCGGCGCGCTGCGCGTGCCAATGCAGGACGGGCGGGCTTGCGGCCAGGGCGTAGTACACGCTGCCGTCGACGCACAGTCGGAAGCCGGTGAAGGTCGCATACATGTGCGGTTCCTTCACCTCGGGCAGCACACTGTTGAGCCGGTCGAGCAGCAGCGGCAGGGTTCGATCGGGCCGAACCTCGCTTGCCTCGAGCAGGGCAGTGCGAACAGCAGTCTTCAGCATTCCCATGAGGATTCCGGCCTGCAGCCCGTGGCCGGCAATGTCGGCGAGGTACGCGATGGCATCGCCATTGGGAAGGAGTCGGAGCGCGTCGACAAGGTCGCCCCCAACTTTCTCGCTCGGTTTCGATATGCCATAGATCTCGAAACGCGGCGTGCGGAGCGATACCGGGGGAACCAGCGTCTTTTGGATACCGTGGGCCAGTTCCAGTTCATTACGGATTTTGAATGCTTCCTTACCCTCGCCGCGAATGAAAAGGATGAAGAAGACGTAGGAAAGCACGATCGAGACCATCATCCCTATCGCGCTTATGCGTATTCCTAAAGCGGCGGTCGCGGGCGCGGCCGGAAAGTGAATCGAAAGTATCCTGTCCAACCAGCCGAGGAACAGCGGGCTGAGAATCTGAATCGGAATGAGCAAGAGGATCCAGCCAAAGGATCTGCGAGACAGAATCAGTATCCACACGCATGCGATGACACCGCTGATGAGAACGTTCGGGACCAGGATGGAGTAGGGGTAGACTCCTCCAGCAATGATGTCGTCAAAATAGCCGAAGGTAGAGAAGAGCACGAAAACGGCTATGATCAGTGGTCGCAGTCGGGCAAGCGGGACGGAGCGGAAGTGCTTCCATCCTTCGGGCGATCGCTTATACCACGGAATCTGGTAGGCCGTACTCATGCTAACGAGGGTACAAGGCAAGGTGCGGCGCAGCCAGGATTTCTTTCCGCCCGCGCTGCGCAGGCATCTTTACAGGAACAGCGGAGCCAGCACCAGAGTCACCGTTGCCAGCAACTTGATGAGCACGTGCAACGACGGCCCGGCAGTGTCCTTGAACGGATCGCCCACCGTATCGCCGACGACCGCGGCTTTGTGGGCCTCAGAGCGCTTGCCGCCGTGTGCGCCGGTTTCGATCAGCTTCTTGGCGTTGTCCCACGCGCCCCCGCCGTTATTCATCAGCATGGCCAGCAGCACGCCGCTGATCGTGCCGACCATCAATAGTGCCGCGACTGCCTCCGCGCCGCTCAGATTGACTGGCACGCCATTGATCATTGGCCAGTTGTGCAGCGCTCCGGGATAGAATTCTGCTCCGAAGTGGCGGAAGATCAAGCCAACTGTCAGCGGCATGGCTACGGCAAGAATGCCGGGCAGCACCATTTCCTTCAGCGCCGCACCAGTTACGATGCGCACGCAGCGCCCGTAGTCGGGCAACGATGTGCCTTCCATGATCCCCGGATTGTCACGGAACTGCTCGTGCACATCCTGAATGACCGTCTGCGCCGCACGTCCTACGGCTTTAATCGCCATCGACGAGAAGAGGTACGTGAGCATCGCGCCTAACAGCGCGCCCACGAACACCGGCACAGAGGCGAGGTTTACGTTCGAGAAGGTCCAGCCCTCGGGTAGAGTTCCACCGGCCGCCGTTACTCGCTGGTGGACGATGTCGTGAACCGTCGCCAGGTACGCCGAGAACAGCAGAAAAGCCGCGAGCGACGCCGATCCAATTGCGTAGCCTTTGGTGAGAGCCTTGGTGGTATTGCCGGCTGCGTCCAGCTTGTCGGTTTTCACGCGAACACTGTGCGGCTGGTCGCTCATTTCGATAATGCCGCCTGCGTTGTCGGTGATTGGCCCGAAGGTATCCATCGCCAGAATGTAGGCCGCAGACGACAGCATGCCCATGGTGGCGATCGCCGTTCCGTAGATACCCTTGGCATAGCTGGAAATCGTCGTGATGTCCGCCAGGCCCTTGGTGCCGAAGTAGTAGCTCAGGAGCAGCGCCGCGCTGATCACGACGACAGGGAGTGCCGGGGTTTCCATGCCGACCGCCAGCCCCTGGATGATATTCGTTGCCGGTCCGGTTGTTGAAGCCTGCGCGATGCTCAACACTGGACGGAAGCGCGTCTCCGTGTAGTACTCCGTGATGCGCACAAAGAGGAACGACGTGATGATGCCACAGATGCCGCTGCCCAGCAGCCACCAGCGGGCGCCCAGCATGAAGTAAATGGCCACGGCGAAGCCGACCAGCGCCAGCAGGGAAGTAACGTAGTAGCCCTTGTTGAGGGCGTGCATCGGGTCTTCGTCTTCGCGGCTGTGCACAACGCTCACGCCCACAATGCTCGCGATGAGGTTGATGGCCTGCACGATCAGCGGAAACAGAATTCCCTTGAGCCCGAAGACGGGATAGAGCGCCGCGCCCAGAATCATCGCCCCGACATTTTCCGCCGCCGTCGATTCGAAAATGTCCGCCCCACGGCCCGCGCAATCGCCGACATTGTCGCCGACAAGGTCCGCAATTACCGCCGGGTTGCGCGGATCGTCTTCGGGAATGCCTGCCTCGACCTTGCCGACCAGGTCCGCGCCCACATCCGCGGCTTTGGTATAGATGCCGCCGCCCAGCTGCGCGAAGAGCGCTACCAGCGACGCGCCGAATCCGAAACCCACCAGCTGGTAGGGAACCTGTTGCGGATTATGCACTCCGCCAAATGCAAGAAACAGCAAGCCCACGCCGATCAACGACAGTCCCACAACCACGAGACCCGTCACCGCCCCGCCGCGCAGGGCGATCTTGAGCGCGTCGCCCATGCTCGTGCGAGCCGCTGCCGCTGTCCGGATATTCGCGCGGATCGAAACCCACATGCCCGTTTGACCAGCCAGCGCCGAACATGCCGCGCCAATCAGAAAGCTGACGACTACCTTGTTCGCATAAGGAGCAGTGAAAGGCGAGAGGCGGTATCCGATATAAAGAACCACGGCCAGCGCAATCGCGATCATCGCGATCGTGCCGTACTGCCGCTTCATAAAGGCTTCGGCGCCCTCCCGGATGGCGTTGGAAATGCGCTGCATTTCCGGCGTGCCTGTATCTGAAGCGAGTACGGAGCGGGCAAAGAAAAGGGCGGCCAACAGGCCAATGATGCCGGTCGCAAGTGCGATCCAGAGATAAAGATTGTCATTGCCTGCCGGAGCGCCGCCTTCGACCTGCCATGCCGCGAACGCTACGGGAACAAAAAACGCCATTCAAAAGCCTCCAAGAGCTACAAAATCCCTCTGCTGCACGACTGACCACTTGAGCATAGGAACGCTAAGTCTTTAACTTCCGATGAGCCGCCAATCAAACGCGGCTCACTCGCAACTGGTGTAAACATGGACCGCACACCGGTGAGGCGCGCGAACTTATTCAAAACGCGTCATTAAAGCATGCTGTCGAAACGCTGGTCAATGCGGTTCTGGGTTGGGAGTACAACGCTGCTAACACTGATATACGCATCCTTACCCTTGAGGTCCTGCCAAAAGCAGGATACTGGGTAAGAAAGCTGAGTCTACGGCATGGCGAGCACATGCGGCAACTGAGTCAATGGCTGGATGCAGAGTTTCAACAGCCAAACCTTTAGGTTGCCGGCACCGGCCGCTCGCTCCCGAGGCGCGACCCGATCCATACCGCCAGGGGATAGAGGAGGAGCAATCCAATTCCGAACCAGTGCGGAACCGTCTTCCACAGCAGCGCCTGGGCCACAACGCCGATCGCCGAGCCCAGGACGATCAGGCCAAGCGTCGCGCCTCGGCGGTGAGTGGTCGCGATCATGGCGCACACATACCCGCCCAGAATGGAGTAAAGAAAGTCCATCCCGAGGGTGACGGCAAAGTAATACATCGGGGGCTGCGCCATTTGCTTCCATCCCGGAACAAGCCGGGCGAACAACATGTCGGTGAATGCGACCAATGCACCAATTGCCAAATATCCAGCGATCACTCCTACAACTGCGCGCCCCATATCTCCTCCGTCTATTGGAATTTCAATGTAGCCCACCGCCCCCTCGGATGTCTGTAAATTCCTTTTGTCCGGCGGCGGCTATTGCTTCAACATTCCAAGCATGTACAATCTGGAGTCCCTTCGGGTAAGAAGGGATGGATACAATCAATTTGTGAGGTAGTGAATGGCCCGAAGTGCGGTCTCCGTCGCGGAACAGAGCAAGACGAAAACGGTGTCCGGTCTGGTTCCAGATTCGATCCCGGACCTGACTCCGGAGCGCCTCACGGAAATCTACCGTTTCATGTATCTCTCGCGCCGGACCGACGACCGCGAGATCATGCTCAAGCGCCAGCAGAAGATATTCTTTCAGATCTCAGGCGCCGGTCATGAGGCCCTTCTTGTCGCCGCCGGCCTGGTGTTGAAGCCCGGCTACGACTGGTTCTTCCCCTACTATCGAGACCGCGCCCTCTGCCTCGCGCTCGGCGCGACCGTCGAAGATCTGCTTCTCCAGGCCGTGGGAGCCGCGGCCGACCCGGCCAGCGGGGGACGCCAGATGCCGTCACACTGGAGCAGTCCCGCTCTGCACATCGTCTCGCAGTCCTCCGCGACGTCGACTCAATGCCTGCACGCCGTTGGTTGTGCCGAGGCAGGCAGGTACTTCGCGCGCCATCCCGAAGCAGCCGAGAAGCATGAGGGGGACTACCGCGCCTGGCGCGATGTCGAGTTCCACGGCGATGAGGTCGTCTATGTCTCCGTCGGTGAAGGGTCCACATCGCAGGGAGAGTTCTGGGAATCGCTCAATACCGCTTCGAACGAAAAGCTTCCGGTCATTTTCGTGGTGGAAGACAATGGCTACGCCATCTCTGTGCCCGTGGAGGTCAACACCCCCGGCGGTAACATATCGAGGCTTGTCGCCAATTTTCCCGACTTTCACTTCGCCGAAATCGATGGCACCGACCCCATCGCTTCCTACCGCGCCTTTGAAGACGCAGCCGCACACTGCCGCAGCGGCAAAGGGCCGGCCTTTATCCACGGCCACGTCATCCGCCCCTATTCGCATTCTCTTTCCGATGACGACCGCCTCTACCGGCCGGAGAGCGAGCGGAACGCCGATGCGCTGCGCGATCCGTTGTCGAAGATGCAGATGCACCTGCTTCGCGAAGGAATCCTGGACGCCGATGGCATCACGCGCCTCGAAAAACAGGTGGATGAGGAAGTCCGCCAAGCCGCCGAGCGTGCGCTTCGTTCGCCGCTACCTCTACCCGACAAAGCGGAGATCCTCAAGCACGTTTACTCTGAGCATTACGACCCCACGCGCCCCCAGTTGCAGACTGCTCCTGCCAAGACCCCGGACAGCCAGGAGCGCACCATGGCCGACCTCATCAACGCCTGCCTGAAGGACGAAATGCGCCGCGATCCGCGCATCGTCGTTTTCGGCGAAGACGTCGCCGACTGTTCGCGCGAGGAATATCTGGAGCAGGAACTGGTCAAAGGCAAGGGTGGCGTCTTCAAGCTCACCTATGGCCTGCAATGTGAATTCGGAGGCGATCGGGTCTTCAACTCGCCGCTGGCCGAGGCGAACATTGTCGGCCGCGCTGTAGGCATGGCCACGCGGGGCCTCAAGCCAGTCGTCGAGATTCAGTTTCTCGACTACATCTGGCCCGCCATTCACCAGATGCGCAACGAACTTGCCCTGCTGCGCTGGCGCTCCAATGGAACCTGGGCCTGCCCTGCCGTCATTCGCGTCGCCACGGGTGGTTATCTCACCGGCGGCTCCGTTTACCACTCGCAGAACGGTGAGAGCATCTTCACCCACACTCCGGGAGTCCGCGTCGTCTTCCCGTCGAACGCTCTCGACGCTAATGGTCTCCTGCGCATGGCCATCCGCTGCGATGACCCAGTGCTCTTCCTGGAACACAAGCGCCTCTACCGGGAAACGTACGGCCGCGCGCCCTATCCCGGCCCCGACTACATGATCCCCTTCGGCAAGGCCGCCAAGGTACGAGAAGGATCTGATGTCACCCTCATCACCTATGGCGCGCTGGTGCCGCGCGCCCTGCAGGCCGCGCAGAAAGCCCACCGTGAGGACGGTATAGAGACGGAGATCCTTGATCTGCGCACCCTCAGTCCCTACGACTGGGAGGCCATCGCCGAATCCGTGCGCAAGACCAGCCGCGTGATTGTCGCGCATGAAGACATGCTCAGCTGGGGATACGGCGCGGAAATCGCCGCCCGTATCGCGGACGAGCTCTTCCACGATCTCGACGCACCCGTCAAGCGCATCGCTTCGATGGATACTTTCGTCGCTTACCAGCCCATCCTCGAAGACGTGATCCTGCCGCAGCCGGATGATATCTACCAGGGCATCGTGGAGCTGACAAACTTTTAGGCGATTGAGCCATGCCCGTACCGCATATCTGGCACGAATTCTTTCGCTACATCGCTCCGTTCCAGCATCTTTTCTATTTCGCCTTTGGTGGAGTCGCGATCGCCCTGCGCCGCTACTGGCAAAAGATCCGCGAGAACCGTGCCGCGGGATGGCCAAGCGTCAATGGAGTGGTCCAGACCACGACCGTGCGCACGCAGAACGGCAGCTGGGTCGAGGTGCAGTATCGCTTCTACGCCCTGCAGGAATATCGATACGGCAAATACCGGCGTCATTTCCGGAAGAAAGCGCAGGCCGAGGAGTTCGCCGAGGCTATTCGCGGCCGCAGCCTGCAGGTCCGCTATCGCGAAGACAACCCGAATGTCTCCGTCATTATGGAGCGCGAGCTGGAGCTGGCAGGCATTCTGCAGCCGCGATAGCGGGACGGCTCACGAAATCTGATCGCTTGACTTATTCCGCCACGCGACTAACAATGATCCGCCGGCGCGTTCCTCCCGCTCTTTTCCGCCGGCGAATTCCGTAAAGCAGCCCGAGATACAACAGCAGCTGCTTGCAGCTTCTCCCGTGGAGGCATGCCTTGAAAGATCAGTCGCCATCTGGAATCACAACCACCCGCCGCCGCTTCCTCGCCATGGCTGCGGCAACTGTGGCCGTTTCCGCGAGTCCCTTCCGCTCAGTTCTGGGCCAGGCCCCGGCCAAATACCTGCGCCGGAATATATCCGCCCCAGGCTTTCCCGCACAGGTGCTTAAAAGCTATGGAAACGCGATCAGCGCGATGCTGAAATTGCCTCCCTCCGACCCGCGCAACTGGTACCGGAATGCGTTCATCCATACGCTCGATTGCCCCCACGGAAACTGGTGGTTCCCGGTCTGGCACCGCGGCTATCTGGGATGGTTTGAGCGCGCCTGCCGCGATCTCTCCGCCGATCCCAACTTTGCGCTGCCGTTCTGGGACTGGACTGCACAGCCGCGCGTCCCGCGTCAGCTCTTCCAAGGCGTCCTAAATCCCGCAGACCCCGCCTACGTCAGCAGCTACAACGCCTTTTTTGCTCAATTATCCGATCCAATGAGCGCACTCTGGAAGTCCTTCTCGGCCGATCAACTGAAAGTTTTGTCTCTGCGCGGTTACACCTCAATGAGCGATGTATGGACGCAGGTGCAGAACGACCCGATGTTCTGCCCGCCTCCGCCGGTGCGCGTTTTGACCTCAGCCCACCCCGGCTTTGACGCGCCGACCAAGAAGGCCGTCTCCCTCGACACCATCCAAAAGGCCCTGGCGCCCAAAGACTACGTCAGCTTCGGCAGCGACATGGCGCCGTTTCACTCGAAGTCCGCCGGCTTCGGCATCCTCGAAGGGCAGCCGCACAACAACGTGCACAACTGCGTCGGCGGATTGATGGAGGACATGCTCTCGCCGATCGACCCCATCTTCTTCATGCATCACTCGAACATCGACCGCCTTTGGGACGTCTGGACGCGCAAGCAGCAGAAGCTCAATCTGCCGACGCTACCCGCCGGAGCCGATCTGCAGTCCTGGACCAGCGAGCCATTTCTTTTCTTCCACGACGAAAAGGGCAACCCCGTCTCGCAGACCACCGCCGGCGATTACGCTGCTATCGGCCAGTTCGATTACTCCTACCAGAGCGGCTCCGGCGAAGACGTCGTCACCACCGCCACTCCGCAGCCGAACGCCGCGCCCGCTCAAAGCTTCCAAGGAGGCCTCACCAGTCGCGCATTGGCCCTCGGAACTCCTGCCCAGGGGCAAGTTTCTGTGCCTGAATCGGTGCTCCAGGCGGCCGCACAGGGCTCGGCCGTCTTCGCGCGCGTCACCATTCAGAGCCCGCCCAGCGTGCACGGCGTCAGCTTCAATGTCTTCGTGAACCCGCCTGACGGAGCCTCCGGCCTCACTCCGGAAAGCCCTTATTACGCGGCCACGATTGAATTTTTCGGAGCGCATCATCATAACGAGCCTTCCACCTTCACGGTGCCTATCTCCGATGCATTGAAGACCCTGGCCGCGAAGCATATGCTCAAACCAAACGAGCCTCTCCGGATCGTTGTCGTACCGGAGACAACCCCTGGGCTGGCGCCCAGAGTCGGCCAGGCGCCTTTCGCAAGCAGCCTGGGCGGCGTCTCCGTGGGCACGTTTTAGTCGAGCTGTTATGCGGCATTTGCGGAAGACGAAACTTCACAGCGTACGGTGGATCGTGCTCGCCCTGTTGATCGGCTGTTGCGTAAACTCCTGGGCAAGCAGCAGGAGCCAGGCCTACAATCTGCCGCTCCCCAGGACAACCGGAACGCCCGAAGAGCTGGTAGCGCGCGTCAGCGTGGGGCCGCTCAAGCGGGATCTTCGCATCATCGTGCGTATCCGAAACGGCGAGATCGCCGGAACCATCTCCCCCTATGGTGCTCAGGCGCGGCAGGGTCCTGCCGTCTACACCATTCCGATTCCGGCGAGTGCAGCTCAAGGAGACGACGTCCTACTGCTGGTCGAGGTGGAACAGAAAGGCGCCGAAACGCGCCCACCCACCGCGCAGGAAGTCCAAGGCATCAAGCTGGCTTACGTTCCTGTCACACAATCTGAGACGAAATAGCTGCTTACATTAATTGCTAAGTCGAAAACAACGTCCTCAGTGCTGCGCCATCCATTTTGCAACCGCAAGCCGCACCATTATCATCACAGCGGAGCACTTTACAGCATTTCGGAATTAAAGTGCCCGTCGGAAATCGCGCTGGGTCGCCGCTCCCTACTGGTCGCGTCGACTTCAAGGCGTGCGTTCCGGATGGGGCAATTCTGAAATGCGATCAGGAGAGCAATCAAATGCGAGTAGGTCTGTTAACGGGCGGCGGAGACTGCCCTGGTCTGAACGCCGTGATCCATGCGGTGGTGAAAAAGGGAATTAACCACTACGGCGACGAGTTCGTCGGCTTTCTTGAAGGCTGGCGCGGGGTGCTGGACAACGCCACCATTCCGTTGACGCTCGAAAGAGTGGACGGCATTTTGACGCTTGGCGGCACCATCCTGCGCACTTCGCGAACCAACGTGCGCAAGATCGAAGGCGGCATCGAGAAGTGCGTCGCCAACCTCAAGGCCAACAAGCTCGACGCGCTCATTGCCATCGGCGGCGACGACACGCAGTCGGTGACAAATGCGCTCATCGAGGCCGGCGTGCCCGGCGTCGGCGTACCCAAGACCATTGACAACGACCTCAATGGGACCGACGTCTGCTTCGGCTTCGATACCGCGGTAAGCATTGCCACCGAGGCGGTTGACCGCTTGCACACCACCGCCGAGGCCCACAATCGCGTCATCGTCTGCGAGGTGATGGGTCGCGACGCCGGCTGGATCGCCCTCACCGCGGGCGTGGCCGGAAATGCGCACGTCGTCCTGGTGCCTGAGAAGCCCATCGACCTGGATCACGTCTGCGCGCTGCTCAAGTACAACCACGCCCACGGCAAGAAGTACGGCATCGTAGTAGTGGCGGAGGGCGCGAAGCTTCCCGACTCCGCTCAGGCCACAGTTGGCGGCAAGGTCGACTCATTCGGACATGCGCGCTTGAGCGGCATCGGCCAGGCGCTGGCTGAAGAGATCGAGAAGCGGACCGGCTACGAAACGCGCTCCGTCAATCTTGGCCACACGCAGCGCGGAGGCACTCCCTCCGCCTATGACCGCATGCTGGCCACGCGCTACGGCCTGGCCGCCATCGACCTGGCGCATCACGGCCAGTTCGGCCGCCTGGTTGTTCTGCATGGAACCAAAATCGAGAGCATTCCGCTGGCCGAGGCGATCTCGACAAACCGCACCGTGGACGACAGCTTCCTCGAGATCCTGAGCGGTCTGGAGCCAAAGCTGTAAGACAATCTGTAACAGCAATTCGATGTATAAAGCAGCCGGCCAACCTGTCCGGCTGCTTCTGCATAGGAGTGAGTCATTAGAAACGAATCAAGGCGGCTAACACACAACCTCTTGTGTCCGTGAAAGAGTGCCACTCTACCGATACGAATTTTCGCGGTATCTCAGCAAAACTCGTGCGACAAAAAGCTGAATCTTCCCATAAACTTACTAAAACTCCTTGAACAAGGTGGTCAAAACACGGTATAAGCAGGTCGCTGGCCTAAATTTCCGCTGTTCTGAAGTCTAAAACGAAAAGACGGAGCGCCCTATGAAATCCTCCACCGTACGCGTGAGCGAGATTCGGGAAGTAATGGACATCCGGCAGGCTTCGAACTATCTCGGCATTAGTCCGGACACCTTGTACAAATATGCCTCGGAAGCCTTCATTCCGGCATTTAAGCTGGGCAACCGCTGGCGCTTCAAGAAATCCCGTCTTGACGAATGGATGGATCAGCAATCGGGGATCTCCGCGCAGCCCGAGCCGGCACCAAAGGCCGTGCGTCCCCGCCAAAAGAAGCCAGTGCGAGGCACGCGCGCTGGATCCCGCCGCGTTGCAATGTAGAGAATCTCCTGATTGCGTTCCAAGCGGCCCATCTTCTAGCCTCCGTTCCTACTCTCGGTATGAGCTCGCACGTTTCCGGGCTTCTATCACAGCGGGTGATTTTCGCCGCAGCCGCAGTTAGTCTGGATAGGGAGGCAGATGCATTGAGCGCTGGTCCGGAGAGCATGCTGGCTTTGAAAAACGACCCGACACTGATCCCGCAGTTCTCTGTGCGTAACCGGATATCGCGCGTCTTGTGGAGCATATGTTACGTGCTGCTCTACCGGACTTCGCCCCGGCCTTTTCATGCGTGGAGAGCCATGCTGCTGCGAGCGTTTGGCGCAAAGATCGGTCCAGCGTGCCATTTCTATCCCAAAGGCAAGATATGGTCGCCGTGGAATCTCACCTGCGAGGACCGCGTAACCCTGGCCGACGATGCGGAACTGTACAACCCGGCTCCGCTCTTTCTGGGGTCGCACGCGATTGTCTCGCAGGGGGCATATATCTGCGGAGCAACCCACTTGTACAACGAGGCCTCATTCCGGTTGGTCTCTTTCCCCATGCGGCTGGGTGCTCATTCGTGGATCTGCGCGCGCGCTGCCGTGAATCCCGGCGTGAATGTAGGTGAGGGAGCGATTCTGGCGCTCGGCTCGATCGCCACGAAGGACTTGGACCCCTTCGGAATCTACGCGGGCGTGCCCGCACGCAAGGTCAAGGAGAGATCGCGCGCCGCCGTCCCTGGCGGCCACGGAGAAGCCCATCCTGCCCTCTGATGCCACACCTCCCCAACGGCGAAAAGACGATAGGATAGCCTTGCGATGAATGAAGCATCTCGTCTGCGCGCGTTACGCGGCAGAATGACAAGTGAAGAAGTAGAAGCGCTCCTGGTTACGCATCTTTCCGATGTCCGGTATCTATGCGGTTTCACCGGATCAAACGCCGTGCTCGCCATCACCGCCTACAAAGCCGTGCTGTTCACCGACGGCCGTTACACGACGCAGGCCCGGCAGGAAACGCAGGCAGCGCGAATGTCTATCTCGAAAAGATCCGTGCTCAAGGATGCGTGCATACTGCTCGAATCCTCCGCGAAGCACGTGAGCTACGATCCCGAGCACACGACTGTTTCTGACCTATCAGCGATGCGGTCGGCAATCAGCTCCGGTAAGCGGCGTGGATTCTTCTCTCCGCTCAAGGGCCCCATTGTCTCCGAGCTGCGCATGGTCAAGGACGCCGACGAACTGAGGCGCATGACAGCGGCGGCCAGCCTTGGAAATCGCGTCTTCAACGCCACGTTGCCTCACATCCAGTCACGCATACCCGAGAGCGAAATTGCCGCCTCCCTCGAATTCTTCGCGCGCAGCATGGGAGCCGAAGGCATGTCGTTTGAAACCATCGTGGCTTCCGGATCGCGGTCGGCGTTGCCGCATGGCCGGGCCTCAAACCACAAGACGCCCCGCAACGGCTTCGTGACATTAGACTTCGGTGTTATCCTCAATGGTTATTGCTCGGATATGACGCGCACCGTGTACGTTGGCAGACCGAGCGCAACCGAACGCTCCGCTTATGACGCGGTGCTCGAGGCACAGCAAGCGGCGGTGGCAGCCGTTAAGCCCGGCGCAACATGCGGCGAGGTGGATGAAGCAGCCCGCGGCACGTTGCGCAAGGCAGGATTGGCAAAATATTTTACGCATTCGACCGGCCACGGCGTCGGTCTGGAGATTCATGAGAGTCCACGGATTGCCGCTGGACAAACGCTGGAGTTAAAGCCGGGTATGGTCGTCACTATCGAGCCCGGAATCTATCTGGCAGGGAAGTTTGGAATTCGCATCGAAGATATGGTCGCGGTTACGGATGACGGCAACAAAGTGTTGACGCCGGTAACGCGGACACTCATCGAATTGTAAGACTGGAAACGCAATGGTCAAACGAGAGCGCAAGAGATGAATTCGGAAGACATGAAAGAGCTGAAGGAACTGATCGAGTTCCTCAAAGAAAACAAGATCGGTGAGTTTGATCTGGAGCGCGGCGACCTTAAGGTGCGCATCAAATTCGCGCAAGAAGGCGGCGGAACTGACCTCGCCGGCATTGCACGACTGTTGGCTGCACAAGCCGCAGGAGCGCCTCATGCGCCGACCGTCCTGCCCGAGATCTACGCGGGCGCGTCGCCCACAACTGCTGTTGCGCCATCTGCGCAGCCCAAGGCCGAAGCCGACGACGAACCCTCGCTGCATATCGTCAAATCACCCATCGTCGGCACTTTCTACGAGTCGCCCTCGCCCGGCGCTCCGGCTTTTGTGAAGATCGGAGACGAAGTCGAGAACGGACAGATTCTCTGCATCATCGAAGCCATGAAGCTGATGAACGAGATCGAATGCGACGCAGCAGGCGTGATCGCCAAGCGATTTGTCCAGAGCGGGCAGCCGGTCGAGTATGGCCAGGCTCTCTTTGCCGTGCGTCCCCGTTAGGTTGACCGGAATATGTTTCGAAAAGTACTGATCGCCAATCGTGGCGAAATCGCGCTACGTGTGATCTGCGCCTGCAGGGAACTGGGCGTTCGCACCGTGGCCGTTTACAGCGAGGCCGACCGGCATTCCCTGCACGTGCGCTTTGCTGACGAAGCGATCTGCATCGGTCCGCCGCGCTCGGCCGAGAGCTACCTGAACGTTCCCGCCGTGATCAGCGCTGCTGAAATCGCCGACGTCGACGCGATCCATCCAGGCTACGGCCTTCTGAGCGAGAACGCGAACTTCGCCGAAGTCTGCCGCGCGTCGAACATCAAGTTCATCGGGCCGCCTCCTGAAGTCACTCGCCTGATGGGCGAGAAGGAGAAAGCGCGCCAGGCGATGAAGCGCGCCAAGGTTCCCATTCTGCCCGGCTCCGAGGGCGTTATCCAATCGGAAGACGAGGCTCTCGATTGGGCAAAGTCCGTGGGGTATCCCATTATCCTCAAGGCCTCCGCCGGTGGAGGCGGCCGCGGCATGCGCGTCGTCCGTTCGGCGCAGGAGCTGCCCGCGCTTTACCAGGCCGCGCACATTGAGGCAGCGAATGCCTTCGGCAACGGCGATCTCTATATGGAGAAGTTCATTGAGCGCCCGCGCCACATCGAGTTTCAGGTGCTCGCCGACCAGCACGGCAGCGTCATCTCTCTCGGCGAACGCGAATGCTCCATCCAGCGCCGGCATCAGAAGCTCATCGAGGAGGCGCCATCGCTCCAGGTCACACAGAAGATGCGCGACGAGATCGCGAAGACCCTCAAGCGCTCGCTCGAAAATGTCGGTTATCAGAACGCCGGCACCGTCGAGTTCCTCATGGACGAGGACGGCAAGCTCTACTTCATCGAAATGAACACGCGCATTCAGGTTGAGCATCCCGTCACCGAAATGGTCACCGGCATCGACCTGGTCAAGGCCCAATTGCGCATCGCCTGCGGAGAAAGGCTTTCCAGCATTCTGCCTCATCCCATCCCGATTCGCGGCCACGCTATCGAATGCCGCGTGAACGCCGAGCATCCTGAAAAATTCACGCCTTCAGCAGGGAAGATCACTGTCTTCAACGTGCCCGGCGGCAACGGAATCCGCGTGGACACGGCACAGTACGCCGAGGGAATCGTGCCTCCTTACTACGACTCGCTCATCGCCAAGCTCATCGCGCACGGCAACGATCGCGAGGAGGCGATGCAGCGCATGAAGCGAGCCCTGGGCATGTTCGTCGTGGAGGGAATCCACACCACGATCCCGCTGCACAGCCGTATTTTCGAAGACGAAGAGTTCCGCGCCGGCAAGTTCGACACTAAGTTCATGGAGCGCTTCTTCGAGCGCCAGAAAGCCGCCCAGTAGCCGATATGGCCGGGGTGCCATCCTTCGCGTTCTCTCGCGAACGGTGGGCGATCACGCACGAATCGTGCTGATGCCTACCGTGTGAAAAAGTCCTATAAATAGTTTCATGACTGGCCAATGGCTCCATTGGTGGACAGATCCCGCTTCTCCCCTCCACCAGGCTTCGTATTCCCGTCTCCTGTTGGCGCTGATTCTCGGTGCGTGCGTCGGCGCGGAACGCCAGTGGCGGCAGCGCGCTGCAGGATTGCGAACCAACACGCTCGTCTGCTTTGGAGCCGCTGCCTTTGTCGATCTGGGGTTGAGGGTTGCTCCCGGAACGACGCAGGTAATCGCTTATGTGGTGTCAGGAGTAGGTTTTCTCGGCGCAGGCGCAATCATGAAAGACGGAGGCAGCGTGCGCGGGTTGAATACCGCCGCCACGCTATGGTGCTCAGCCGCCGTGGGCGCATGTGCTGGCGCGGGTGAAATGGTCGATGCTGTTTTTGTATCCGTGCTCCTCGTGGCGATTAATTCGGTGCTCCGTCCACTTTCCCGCTATATCGATCGGCGTTCCCTCGCGGTACTGGATACGAATAAGTTTTTCCGCCTGAGGCTTGTTTGCGATAAAGAGCACCAGACCGAGGCCGAATATCAAGTGACGCGTGCTATTGCCTCCAGATCCCTTGTGCTCCGTGAGTTACGAGCCGATGTGGTAGAAGACACAGACACCTCGATCGTCCAGGCCATTCTCGAATCAACGATTCACGACTCCAGCATTCTGAAAACGATGGTCGAAGAACTGCGTGCCCTTCCCTGGGCCCAATCGGTAGAGTGGACCGAGACTGTCGCCGAAGCGGAGTAGGACAGAGTGCGTGAGGGTCGATTACGAGGCCACTTACTGCGGATCGTCTGTGTGAAATTTGGGACTCGCGGCGAATCTTTAAAGCCTTTGAGTCTGTAACTACCGCCGTACCACATTTCCACATTAAGGACATCATTTCCACATCAAAAAATGTGTGGAACCCCCTTGCTTTCTTCGAGATCGGGAGTATGCTTCAAATCAACGGGAGAGAGATCTTCCAGAGGGAGAGAGTAGACAAGGAGCTGTCAGGAGAACCGGAAACGGGTCTCACGAAGCGTTCGGGAAACCGGGTGCTTTTGGATGGAACTGAGAAAACTCTTGCAACGCTGTGATTGAGGAGGAGTCTGGGAAACGCGGGTTCACGCCCGTAGGTCCTGAACGACTTCGCAGTGACAAGGCGCTGTGGCTTGGAAGCCGAACCAGGACTTCGAAAAATCGGAAGAAGGGGCGAGATCCCGCAAGGGAAATCGCCCCTTCGCTTTGTTCCGAAGTTTCTCTCGCCTAGGTGCCAAAACCTTGAGGACAGTATCTGTCCACAGTGATCGCCGGCTTCACATTTCCTCGCGTCCTCCATTGCTATTCTGGTCGCGTCCCAAAGGAGGACTCATGCCCGTCGCCGAAATGACCATTGCTGAAAAACTACTCCCCGAATTCGATACGGAGTACGCCAACACTCGAAAGTTTCTCGCCCTCGTTCCCGATGACAAGCTGACCTGGAAGCCACACGAAAAGTCCATGGAGCTGGGCCGGTTGGCCTGGCACATCTCCGACTTCCCGAGCTGGTGTGCCGGCACCCTGAAATCCGACGATCTAAAGTTCACCAGCGGCGATGGCGAGAAGATGAAGAATGACTGGGTGGGCAAGACTCGTGAGCAGATGCTGGCCCGTTTTGACGCAGACCTGAAGGATGCTCACGCCGCCCTGCTTGCCACCAGTGATGACGCTATGGCGCACAACTGGAAGATGGAGTGGGACGGTCAGGCAATCATTGATGAGCCCCGAATCGATGCCTATCGAAAGTGGGTCATCAACCACATGGTTCACCACCGCGCGCAGTTGGGTGTTTATTTCCGCCTCAGCGGGATTCCGGTTCCAGGCTGCTATGGCCCGTCAGCCGACGAGATGTAGTCGAATAGACTACTTTCATGGCTTTTGGAGGCAAGTTTCCACCTCTGTATCCGATCCTCGACGCGGTTTTCCTGCCGCCTGCTTTTGACCAGCGGCGCGAGGCCCTGGGTCAGTTGGCTCGGGACCTCGTGGAAGCTGGCGTCCAGATTCTGCAGTACAGGAACAAGCATGGAAGCGAAGCTGAGATCCTACGAGACTCAGAATCCCTGCGCGCTGCAGCGCAGCGACGATTAAAGTTGATCCTGAACGATCTCCCACATCTCATAGTGAAAACTAAATTTGATGGCGTGCATGTTGGCCAGGCGGATGCGTCTCCGCGAGAAGCCCGCGCCGTCTTGGGCATCGAAGCAATCATCGGCATTTCTACCCATAATGAGGAGCAGCTCCGTGCTGCCGAGTTTGAGCCGGTGGATTACATCGCCATCGGCCCGGTCTTCTCTACATCGTCGAAGCAGAACCCAGATCCGGTCGTCGGTCTTGAAGGTGTGCGCCTGGCGCGCCGTCTGACGAAGAAGCCGCTTGTCGCGATAGGAGGGATCACGCTCGAAAACGCACCTATGGTCTGGGCTGCCGGCGCCGATTCCGTGGCTGTCATTTCTGCGATTTTCTCGGCGGCCGAAGACCCGGCAAAATTAGCCGGAGACTTTCTTCGCATTTTCCGGTAGAACAAACTGAAACGTGCCCATCACCAGCCAAACCACTAACCCCTCTGCCCCGGCGGCGGGCACGCATCTCGTTCAAGGACTCGGCCTCTTCAGCGCGACCGCTATCGTAGTCGGATCGATGATCGGCTCCGGTATTTTCATCGTGCCAGCCGATATCAGCCGCGGAGTCGGTTCGCCGGCCCTGTTGATCGCGGCATGGCTGGTAACGGCAGCGATGACCATGATTGGAGCCCTGAGCTACGGTGAGCTGGCCGCCATGATGCCGCGAGCCGGCGGCCAATATGTGTATCTGCGCGAAGCCCTCGGCCCCATGTGGGGCTTTCTTTATGGCTGGACCCTGTTTCTCGTCATCCAGACGGGCACGATCGCGGCCGTTGCCGTCGCCTTCGGAAAGTTTCTCGGGGTCTTCTTTCCCAGCGTCTCGGCCTCGCACTGGCTTTGGCACATCGGACATGTCCCGCCTTGGCGTGTGGGACCAATGGTCCTCGGCAATATGGATATTGGCTTGAACACCGCCAACCTGGCCGGCATCGTAATTGTGATCTTGCTGACGGCAGTGAACGTTTTCGGTGTCCGGCTGGGCGCTCTCGTCCAAAACATTTTCACGACCGCGAAAGCGGCTGCCCTGGTCGGCCTCGTGATTCTGGGCTTTTCGCTGGATCGAAATGCCGACGCCATCCACGCGAACTTTGGCGCAAATTTCTGGCAGGGAGCCTCCTTTTCGACGCTCCATGCCGTGGAAGTCGGCGTGGGCGGTTCGATTGCGATGGTTGGATTGTTTACGATCCTTGCCGTGGTGCAGACCGGATCGCTCTTCTCAGCCGACGCCTGGAACAACGTGACCTTCACCGCCGGCGAGGTACGCAATCCGCGGCGGAACCTGCCGTTGTCGTTGGTGATGGGCACCGGGCTGGTGCTCACCCTCTATATTCTCGCGAACTTTGTCTATCTGATGGCGCTGCCCCTGCACGGTGATCCTCACGGAACGACCATCTTTGCGCGCGGCATTCAGTATGCATCTGAAGATCGTGTGGCGACGGCGGTGCTCGAAGAAATTTTCTCCGCGCGTGGAGCTTATCTGATGGCCGCGGCGATCCTCATCTCCACCTTCGGCTGCGTTAACGGACTCACGCTTGCCGGCGCGCGGGTCTACTACGCAATGAGCAGCGACGGATTGTTCTTCAAAGCTGCAGGCAACCTGCATCCCCGCTACAAAACCCCGGTCGCATCGTTGACCGTGCAGTCTGTCTGGACCTGCCTGCTGTGTTTATCCGGATCCTATGGTCAGCTGCTCGACTACACTATGTTCGCCGCGTTGTTGTTTTACATTCTTACCATCGGCAGTCTGTTCGTCCTGCGCGCGAAGCGTCCCGAAGCCGAAAGGCCATATAGAGCGGTCGGATATCCCGTGCTGCCGGCAATTTATATACTGATGGCCGCGTGGATATGTGTCGTACTATTGCGTTACAAGCCCCAGTACACGTGGCCGGGATTGTTCATCGTTCTGCTGGGCGTACCGGTTTTTGCCGTGTGGTCTCGCAGGGGAACCCCACAGCCATCGAATTGACTTTTGTTTGGAGGAAGAACCTCATACATGGCGAACCTTTTAGCGGTTAAGCCGCTCTCTTCACTGAAACAGGAAGCCGGCGAAGAAGGCGAGCACACACTCCGGCGGTCTCTGGGGCCAGTTAATCTAATTACGCTGGGCATCGGAGCCATCATTGGCGCTGGTATCTTCGTCCTTACCGGACAGGCCGCCGCTCTGCACGCCGGGCCGGCCGTTGCGCTCAGTTTCATCATCGCCGGAATAACTTGCGCCTTCGCTGGCCTCTGCTATGCCGAGTTTGCCTCCATCATTCCCATCGCCGGGTCGGCCTACACCTACGGCTATGCCACTCTAGGCGAGTTGGTCGCATGGATCATCGGCTGGGACCTGGTGCTGGAATATGCTTTCGGCGCGGCGACCGTCGCATCCGGATGGTCCGGCTATCTGCTAAGCCTGCTCGAACAGATTGGGCTTACGCCCTCGGCCTCTCTGGCGCGCTTCACAACAACCCACGGAAACGTCCTGTACCTCTACCATAATCAATGGCAGCCAGGGCCCTCGCTCCCGATGGATGTGGCGACCACCGGCCTGCCGCAGGTCACCGGAGTCTTCAATATCATCGCCTTTCTCGCGATTCTCGGAATCACGGCAATTTTGGTGATCGGCATCAAGGAGTCGGCCAATCTCAACTCCGCAATCGTGATGGTGAAGCTCGGAGTGGTTGGTGTCTTCCTCGTGCTGGGAGTCAACTTCCTCGTGCATCATCCGGCCCTGCTCAAAGCGAACTGGCACCCATTCATTCCACCCCATCAGGGTCCGGGCGCCTTCGGGATACAGGGCATCGTGGCCGGCGCATCCTCGGTTTTCTTTGCCTACATCGGCTTCGACGCTGTTTCCACGGCAGCCCAGGAGGCTAAGAACCCGCAGCGCGACATGCCCATCGGCATTCTCGGTTCGCTTGTAGTGTGCACCATTCTGTATATCCTCGTGTCTCTCACCCTCACCGGTTTGGTCAGCTACCGCGAACTCAATGTTGCGCAGCCGGTCGCGCTCGGAATTGACGTCACTGGTGTCACGTGGGGAAGCCTGCTGGTGAAGATCGGCGCTGTTTTCGGACTTGGAACCGTCATGCTGGTGATGCTGCTCGGCCAGTCGCGTGTTTTCTTCTCGATGTCCCGCGATGGGCTACTGCCTAAGTGGGCCAGCGCCATTCATCCAAAGTTCCGCACGCCCTGGATTTCGAACATTGTCGTGGGCACCATCGTCGCGTTTCTGCCAGCGCTGCTGCCCATCGACAAGCTGGCTGCACTGGTGAACATGGGTACCTTGCTGGCGTTCAGCATCGTCTGCGCTGGCGTCTGGATTCTTCGCGTACGCCATCCCGATCTGGAGCGTCCTTTCCGTACGCCGATGGTGCCGGTGGTGCCCATTCTGGGCGTTCTCAGCGCGTTCTACCTGATGGTCAACCTGCCGCTCCTTACCTGGGAGGTGGTGATCGTCTGGCTGATTGTCGGACTCGTCATTTACTTCACCTACTCCACAAAGCACAGCAAGGTGCAGCAACTGTCCGTGGCCACAACCCGCAGCAGATAGTCGCGCTGCCAACTATTCGGCCTCCTCATGCGGGAGGCCGTCGTTTCATAGATGCCGCGCCATCCGCGCTTTCAGCCCGGCCTTAATCTCAGGCCACTCCTCCTGGATAATGCTGTACCAGACGCTATTACGAAAACTGCCGTCGGGCATGATCATGTGATTGCGGAACACACCTTCGGGCTTCGCTCCCAACGCGGCAATAGCTGTCTGTGACTGCAGGTTCTCGTGGTGGGTCTTGAACGAGACCCTGACCGCGCCCAGCACTTCGAAGGCATGCCTTAGCTGAAGATACTTCGCCTCCACATTAATCCCCGACCGATGCCATTGGGGCGCGAGCCAGGTCCCGCCGATCTC
Source organism: Acidobacteriota bacterium (assembly GCA_013289875.1). GTDB lineage: Bacteria > Acidobacteriota > Terriglobia > Terriglobales > Acidobacteriaceae > Silvibacterium. The sequence goes on from JABCZC010000021.1 coordinate 31,457, forward strand.
TAATCCACGATTGTGGGCATCAATGTCCATATACCTGGTTGATCCGATGATCCTTCCGCCGGATTTGCTCCACGTGACCCACGGCAGCGCTTTGCCAAGTGAGGCCTGGTCCAGAGCCTGCTCCATCCACAAACGCAGATCCGCCTCCGAGGTCGCGAGCATGGGCATCCACCGCCAGATCTCCGGAGCAAACGCCACTTCGGCCAATGCCGGCAGGTGATCCATGCGCAAAGGCTCCAGCCGGACGAAGCTCCCTTCAAGGATTACAGGCTCAACAACCATCGACTCAATCTGCATCACAGAAACAGTGTACCCAGGTGAATAGCAGGAACCTGCGCTTCCTGATGTGAGAACTCTTCACGAGCGGTTACACTTGGCTCACCCCCTCAAAGCATGCAGACGTTCACCAGATTCGGGCCCTACGAAATTGTCGAGCAGATCGGTCACGGCGGCATGGGTCTCGTTTACCGTGCGCACGACCTGCGTCTGAATCGCGATGTCGCGCTGAAAGTAATTGCCGACACGTATCTCTCCGCCGGCCCACTCATGACCGATTCCCGCGAGCGTTTCTTTCGGGAAGCCCGAGCCTCGTCAGCCCTGAATCATCCCAATATCTGCACGATTTACGACGTCGGCGAGCAGGACGGCCGCCCCTACCTCGTGATGGAACTCCTCGAGGGCGAGACGCTCAAGCGTGTCATTCACGGCCATTCCTTGCCTGCCGATCAAGTAGTCGATTACAGCATTCAGCTCGCCTCCGCCCTCGTGGACGCTCACGCTCACGGCATCCTGCATCGCGACATCAAGCCGGCCAATCTCTTCATTGCGCGCCGAGGGCAGGGAAACGGCACTCTCAAGGTGTTGGACTTCGGCCTGGCCAAGCACTCGTCTGTGCTGGCCGGCTCTTCTGCGGCGAACTCGCTGGGCGATTTAACCAGGGCCGCTGTGGACGAGAGCCTTACGAGTCCGGGTTCGACGATGGGCACTGTGGCGTACATGGCACCCGAACAGGCTCGCGGAGAGGAACTGGACGCGCGCGCGGACCTCTTTTCCTTCGGAGTTGTCATGTATGAGATGGCAACCGGCTCGGCGCCTTTCTTTGGGCAGTCCATGGCGGAAATCTTTGCCGCTCTGCTTACGCGCGCCCCCGAGTCCATTCGCAAGCGTGTCCCCCAGTTCCCCAAGGAACTGGAGCGAATCATCATGAAGGCGCTGGCCAAAGACAAGGCTCAGCGCTACGTATCGGCCACCGAATTGTTGGGTGATCTGGAACAGGTGCAGTTCCGGCTCCTGAGCCGCACCGGCGCGAGCATTCCGTCGCAAACTGGCTTCCGGATCATTCAGCGCCGCAGAAACCCGTGGCCCTGGGTGGCGACGCCGATGGTCATCGCCGCGCTTGTCATTGCTGGATATCTCGGATGGCATCGATGGGACGAACGGAAAGTGACGCCACTCGCAGAGGCCGATTCCATCATCCTTTCCGAGTTCACGAATCATACCGGCGATCCGGCCTTCGATGTCGCGCTCAAGCAGGCCCTTACCTTTGAATTGGAGCAGTCGCCATTTCTGAACGTGGTGAGCGAGTCGCATCTGCGCCAGAGCCTGTCGTACCTGGGAAAGTCGCCGGACCAGCCGATCACTCCTGCCATCGCGCGCGATATTGCCGAGCGCGAGGGCTACAAGGCCGTTATCAACGGAACCATCTCAAATATCGGCAACCAGTATGTGATCACACTCGAAGCACAGAACGCCTCAACGGGGGAAGTATTTGCCAGTGGGCAGGGGCAGGCAAACGGCAAAGATCATATTCCCGACGCCCTGCATACCGCGTCGTATTCCTTGCGGAAACAACTCGGAGAATCGCTGGCCTCGATTCAGAAGCTCGATTTTCCTGTTAACGAGGCAACCACCCCGTCGCTTGATGCTTTCCGCGCCTACGCGATGGGGCAGAGCCAGCAAGCGCAGGCTAACTTCGCGCAGAGTATCACCTTTTATAAACGCGCCATCGAGCTTGATCCGAACTTTGCCATGGCCTACGCGAATCTCGGCGTTGCTTATGTAACGCTCGGGAATGAGACTCAGGGCAATGAGGCTATCACTCATGCCTTCCAGCTCTCCGACAAGGTTTCCGAGCGCGAGCGGTTGTATATCCGGGCCCGGTATTACCTGAATGTGACTGGGGATTTGCCGCAGGCAATCGACACGTTACGTCTTTATCGGGATACCTACCCGAACGATCCTGCTGTGCCAAGTCAGCTCTCCGTCGCTTATTTCACTCTGGGAGAGTTCGGTCACGCCTACGACCAGGTGAAGCGGACCTTGGAGCTGAATCCAAAAAGCGGAACGGCCCGGGTGAATGCCATACTCGCGCTCACGGCGCTCAACCGATTCGACGAAGCGAAAGCTGTATATCAGCAGGCGACGTCGCTGAATCTCGCCGAAGATGCTTCGATGCGCGGCACCTGGATTTACACGGCGTATCTAATGGGCGATTGGGCTGCGGTCCAGCAGCAGGTGGAGTGGGCTCGTGGCCAGCCTGACGGCTTCATTCTCAATTCTCAGATGGCGCTGATTCACGAAAACGAAGGCCAATTCGCCGAAGCCGGGAGAGACTGGCAACGAGCCATTGCGCGAATGACAGATCAGAAGCTGGTGAACGCCACCGCCACCCTGATCACCCAGCAGACGCTCGACCGCGCCCTTGTCGGCTCGTGCGACGATGCCGTCCCCAACCTCGAGCGCAGTCTTAAGCTGGACCAGGAGCGCACCATGCAGGGAAGCGCCGCCATCGCCTTCGCGCTGTGCGGCCAGCCGGCCCGTGCGCTGGCTATTCGGCAGGATTTGGCTCGTGCCTATCCCGAGGACACGATCATCAACCATGTCTTTCTACCGGATATCGATGCTGTCATCGAGCTCGGCAGGAATCGCCCTCAAGATGCTCTTACGGTGCTCGCTGCTGCAGCGGACTATGACATCCTGGGCATCGGGTCGTATCTCCGCGGCCTCGCGCACCTGGCGCGCAAAGACGGCGCTTCTGCCGCTGCCGACTTCAACTTTCCCCTCGCCCACCGCAGCGTTTTCGTACTCTGCCAGGTACAGGGGATGAATGTTGCTTACCCGCTCAGCATGCTCGGGCTGGCGCGCGCGGAGTCACTTCAGGGCGACCGAGCAAAGGCTCTCCAGCAATTTCAGGCATTCTTCAACTACTGGAAGAACGCCGATCCGGACCTGTCCCCTCTCGTCGAGGCGCGACGGGAGTTCGCCGCACCCGGACAGTAGAAGCAATTGGAACACAACGTGGACTGTCTCGGTGAAAACGCGTACATTTACGCAGAGAATCGTAGCGCACCGCGGACTTGAGTCGCGCGCGCCCGCACGTAGATTGACGAACGTAAGAAATAACTTCGGGGGTAGAACAGGGCACAGTGAATCTGACACTCATCGACTGGCTCATCATGCTTCTGTACTTCGTTTTTGTGCTGGGCATCGGCTTCGCACTCAAGCGATTCATGAAGACGAGTAAGGATTTCTTCCAGGCCGGGCGTGCCTTGCCCGCCTGGATTTGCGGATTAGCCTTCATCTCCGCCAATCTCGGCGCGCAGGAAGTGATCGGGATGGGCGCTTCGGGGGCGAAGTACGGCATCGCCACGAGCCACTTCTACTGGATCGGCGCAATCCCTGCAATGATCTTCGTGGGCGTATTCATGATGCCCTTCTATTACGGCTCCAAGGCGCGTTCCGTACCCGAGTTTCTGCGGCTGCGCTTCGACGAAAAGACCCGCGCCTACAATGCCTGTTCCTTTGCCGTGATGACCGTATTCTCTTCGGGCATCTCCATGTATGCCATGGCGCGGCTTATCCAGACGCTGCATGTCTTCGATTCGCTCTTCATCAAGATGAACATGCCCTTGGGCTGGATTTTCCACTTCGCCGTCGTTATTTCGGCAGTCATTGTGCTCGGCTACATCTTTCTCGGCGGCCTCACCAGCGCAATTTATAACGAAGTGCTGCAGTTCTTCCTCATCGTCGCCGGATTCCTGCCGCTGGTCTGGGTAGGGCTCAAAAATGTGGGTGGATGGAACGGCCTTAAGGCCTCGCTGCCCAGCGCGTACACACACTCCTGGCAAGGTATGACGAACCCGCATAACAATCCGCTGGGGGTGGAGTGGTTCGGGCTTTCGATGGGCCTGGCCTTCGTGCTCTCCTTTGGCTACTGGTGTACCGATTTCCTCGTCATCCAGACCGCCATGGCATCGGATTCGGAGGAATCGGCGCGGCGTGTTCCTCTTATTGCGGCCATTCCCAAAATGTTCTTTCCGTTCCTCGTCATCCTGCCCGGCCTGATCGCGATTGCAACTCCCGCGATCACGCAGCACGCGATGGTACACACGCACGTCGTAGGCACATCGGCCCGCGGGCTCGTCGCCACCGACCTCAACAACTCGGTCATGATGGGCAAAGGTTTGATCCCGGCAAAGGTCAATCCGGTCACCGGCAAGGTGATGACGGATGAGAAGGGGAATCCGCTCCTTGATTACGATCTGGCCATCCCCAACATGCTTCTCTACTATTTCCCGACCGGCATTCTCGGTCTCGGACTCACGGCACTGCTGGCCAGCTTTATGTCCGGCATGGCTGGAAATGTGACCGCGTTCAATACCGTCTGGACCTACGACCTCTACCAGGGCTACATCCACAAGAATGCGAGCGACTCGCACTACCTCAAGATGGGAAGGTGGGCAACGGTCGGGGGCATACTGCTTTCGATCGGAGCAGCCTACGCCGCAACGTCGTTCAACAACATCATGGACACGCTGCAGCTAGTCTTCTCCTTCGTCAATGCGCCTTTGTTCGCGACCTTTTTACTGGGCATGTTCTGGAAGCGCACGACAGGCCATGGAGCGTTCACCGGCTTGATAAGCGGCACCGTGGCCGCCATCCTGCACCATGGCCTCACCCTTCCCACCGACGCGCATCCAGGCATCCACGGCGGCTGGATCGCTGTGGTCCATCTTTATCCGAGCCAGATGGCGCAGAACTTCTGGACCGCGATCTGGGCATTCTCTGTAAACTTCGTCATCACCGTGGTTATCAGCCTTATGACGAAACCACGCCCCGAACCGGAACTCGTCGGCTTGGTCTACTCGCTTACCCCGAAACCTGTCGAGCACACCATGGCGTGGTATGCGCGGCCCAAGGTGATCGCAGTCGGCTTGATCGCTATGCTCGTTACACTGAATCTGATCTTTAAATAGGCGAGAGGAGACAAACGGATGAATCTCGATCTTCGCGTCCCCATGGGAGCCTTGTTTACCCTTGTCGGCGGCATCATGAGTATCTTTGGATTCTTCACTCGCGGCAGCAATATCTATGAGCGCTCCGCCGGTTTGAACATCAACCTGATCTGGGGCGTAGTCATGCTGGTCTTCGGTGTCACGATGTACACACTGGGCCGCAGAGCAGACAAACGGCCGAAACCTCAGTCAGTCGAGGGCACCGCACGGCCTTTGGGGCATGGACACGGCGGCCATTAGAAATCCACAGCAAACATCAACTCTTCAGCGTTCTTATTAGTTGGTTCCGCGTAACCCTCGTGTAAGAATTCGAGCGGCATGTCGACCGCGAAACCAACCAGCCATAGCGCCATAACAAAGAAGATGACGTACAGGGCGTGGCTAATGATGCTGATTTGTCTTCCGGTCATTTGCCTGGCTGTCTACTACACCCCGCTCCTTGTATCCCTGGGCTGGCACGCGATGCATGGCATGGGCGTCAACTACCGCGGACTCCGGATTCAGGTGCCGCTTGGCTGGACCGCCGATGCCGCTCCTCAGAAAGATGACTTTCCCGCCAGTCCGCAGGGAATCACCTTGGAAAAGCAGCCGGAGACGCTCCACTTCGAATCGCCCGGCCCGGAGACAATGTACTTCAATGTTCTGCTGCCCGATGCGCGCAGCACTCCATCCCAGCAGGCCGCGCAGTGGGAGAGTCTCTTCCGCCAATCGCATTCGCCTTCCGAGTTCAACATGTCGCGCCTTGCCGATCTTTCCGCGGATATGAGCTGCATACAGGCCACTCCGGTTACCATCAACTCGGCCGCTGCGTTGGCCTGCATCTCCATTGAAAACGGATGGGTGGCCGAATACGCAGGCTCACAGGCGCATGTGTCCTTGTTCCTGCAGGTGGCCAGCGCATTGAAGACGAAGCCTCAGGGCCTTCAACAAGTGCCAACCCGTTAAACTGAAACAAGAATGAAGCATCGCACAATCAAGCACTACGAGTTAGTCCGCCGTTTGGGCACCGGTGGCAGCGGCATAGTCTATCTTGCCACCGACATCCTGTTGATGCGTCCCGTCGTGCTCAAAGTGCTGAAGCGAGGCGCGCTCACCGTCGAACAGATGCGCACCACCATTCTGCGCGAGGCCCGCATGGCCTCGGCCATCGAGCACCCCAATGTCTGCGCCATTTACGAGGTCGGCGAGGAGGGCCAGGAAGCCTTCATCGCCATGCAGTACGTGCCCGGCCAGTCGCTCGACAAACTCATCGCCAAGGGACCGGCCAGCCTGCAACTGCTGCTCTCCGTGGGCATCCAGATCGCCGACGGTCTGAGCGCAGCTCATTCCCTCGGCATATTTCATCGCGACCTCAAGCCGGCCAACGTCATGCTGACGGATGGCGGCCTCGCCAAAATTCTCGACTTCGGTCTGGCGCGGCGAATCAACCTCGAAGACGCCGAGTTCGACCCGGCAAAATCCTCCCGGCGCAAGACAGATCCCGCTACAGCCACCTACACCGCGCGTGGAGGCACCATTGCCTACATGGCGCCCGAGCAGTTCGTCACCGGGCAGAGCAGCGTGCAGAGCGACCTTTGGGCACTGGGCGTTATCTTGTACGAACTGGCCAGCGGACGCCATCCCTTCGCCCGCCCTGACGCGGATGAGTTCCAAAGCATCCGTGCCATTCAATACCTCGATCCGCAGCCGCTCGAGGTAGCCCCTGAATTGAATTCCGTTATTCTCAAGCTCCTCAGGAAAACTCCGGCGGAGCGGTACTCGAGCGCGGGCGATGTGCGCGAGGCTCTCAAGACCATTATGAAGACCTCGCAGATCGAGACCGGCATCATTCCCGGCGATGCCGGCGCAAATCTGCCCCCTTCGAACGCGGAGAGCGAGAAGCGCACCACCGGCCTGCTCTCCATGCTCGCTGAACGCTTTCGCGAATCGGCGGATACGAAGGAAAAACAGAACACCATCCTCGTCCTGCCTTTCCAGAATTTTGGACCTTCGGAGGTCGCGCCGCTCTACGGCTTCGCCTTGGCGGACGCCATCGCCGCCCGCCTGGCGCGCATGTCGTCGCTGGTTGTGCGCCCGTCGAGCGCGCTCATGCACCTGCCGGTAGCTCAGATGGATCCGCTCGCCATTGGCCACAAGCTGCTGGTGGAGTGGGTACTCACAGGAAATTTCATCCGTTCCGAAAAAGGCTTCGATCTCAACTGGCAACTGCTCAATGTTCCCGGCGAGAGCATCCGCGCCGGCGGAGCGATCAGCGTGCCGTCGTTCGATCTCATCGCCGTGCAGACAGAAATCTGCGACGAAGTCTTCGCGTCGCTTCAGGGGCTGGGCCAACTCAACCAGCATCCCGAGCGCGGTAGCGCTCGCATCGAGCCGCTGGCCGAGAAACTGTCCGAGGAGTATCTGCAGGCGCGCGCCATGTTGTCGTCCTTTATGCAGCGCACCGGCAGTCGCCTCGACCTTGAGCGCGCGCGGGAGCTCTTCGACAACGTGGTCGAGCGGGATCCCACGTTTGCTCCCGCATGGACGGGTTTGGGCATCACGCATCTGCAATATCTTCGCCATGGTTTTGGCGGCCACATGCACGTAATGGCGGCTCGCCGCGCCTTTGATCGCGCGCTCGAAATCGATCCCGGCTCGGTAGAAGCGAATCTGTATCGCGTCTACATGCTCCTGTCTCGCGGTGAAAAGGAGAGCGCGCGTCACGGCATCGAAAATCTTCTCCAGGAGGCCGCGAACGACTGGAATGTCCACATGGTGGCCGGCATCACGCTCCGCATGGACGGCATGTACGAGCAGGCGCTCGATCAGTTCAATCGCTCGCTAAGCCTGAATCCTTCCAATGCGCCTGTGATCTATAACCACCGCGCCCGCGTCTACCAGTATCAAAACCAGTTGGAGCTGGCCGGCGAAGAGCTCGACAAGGGTCTCACGCTAGAGCCCAAACATCCCCTGCTGCGGACGTCCTACGCCTACCAGCGGATGCGCCTCGGCGATCTCCGTCAGGCGATCGAAATTCTCGAAGGCGTGATTCGCGACGACGACAGCATGCGCATCGCCTTTCCAACGCTGGCGATGTGTTACGCCATGGCAGGAGAGCGCGACCGTGCCGCATCGTTCATCGAGGAAGGCTCCATGGCCGCCGCGGAGGCCGACAGCGAAATGGCTTACCGCCTCGCCACCTATTTCGCCGTGGATGGCGACGAAAGCGAAGCGCTGCACTGGCTGCGGCGGGCAATCTATCTGGGCAATGAGAATTACCCGTGGTTCGCGAAGAATCCGGCATGGAATCGCCTTCACGGCCACGGCGATTTCGAGCGCATCCTTGAAGACTTGAAGAAAACCTATCGCCGCAACCAGAAGAACTGGAAGCGGCTCCTCGATCAGGCGCCGCAAAGCTCCTCGTGACTCGTTAGTTGTCCTGAACAGGCGTTTGCTGACGAAGGTCCCCCGGCGCAGCATGTTTCCAGGCCGCGAGCAGAGCCTTCTGCACGATCTTCTTCTTTGCCGCCTTCAGATGCACGTGCGTGGAGCCGTGCTTACCCCAGAATCCCGGAACAGGCGTGAACGCCACGGCGTCCGACTGCGTGAATTGGAGCTGATCGGGCAGCGCCAGCTTCACCATGCCGAAGCTCTTATCCGGGTACGCGAGCGTTGCGAAGATTTTCCCGCGCACCCGAAAGTCAGGATGGTTCATATGCTCCGCCTCAACTGCTTCCGGCAGATCGAGGGCTAGGCGTCGAAATTCATTCGCAGTCATGGCATCACCCGTGTTGCTGTTCCAGCTCTTCCTTCGAAACATCCTTGATGTGCGTCCCGATAAACCATTGAAAGCCAAATGGATCGGCCACGCCCGCCATCCTGTCGCCATAAAATTGATCGGCCGGCTTGCGCAGACTTTTGGCGCCAGCGGCGATAGCCTTCGCGTAGACGGCGTCACAGTCTTCAACGTAGATCATCAAGCTCATGGGCGCGCCTCCGTAGTGCTCGACGCTGAGCGCTCCCATTGCCGGATTCTCGTCGGCCATCATGACACAGGAATCGCCAATCTGAATCTCGGCGTGACCGATCTTGCCGTCTTTTCCTGCCATACGAAGGCGTTCGGTTGCGCCGAATGCTTTGGCGTAGAATGCGATCGCATCGGCAGAGCTCTTGAAATACAGATACGGCTGCACGCTGTGGTAGCCGTCGGGGATAGCTTTTACTTCAGACATGAAATTTCTCCTCTATGACAGCAAGTGTGACGCGCAACGACGAATCTGGATTGTAAAAATCTGACCTCCGTCGTCAGTCAGACGAGCGGTACATGATTCAGATGTTCCGTGGCGCGAGCTGCGTATACCGTCGGCGTAAATCCGGAAAAGCTCTGAAAGTCGTGGATGAAATGCGCCTGGTCGTAATACCCGCAACCGATCGCAACATCCGCCCAGTCAATGCTGGGTGCGCGATGAACCTGGCGCAGCACCCGCTGAAATCTTTGCACGCGGCTGAAAGATTTCGGCGTAAGTCCAACCTGGTCATGGAACAATTGCGCGAACCTGCGATGGCTCAATCCAATCCGGTCGAGCACGGACGCAACCGTGATCCGATGGGGACGTGCGCAGAAATGGTGCAGCGCAAAGCTCACCCCCGGATGCAGCTCGAAAGGCCGTACCGCCTGGCGCATCAGGAAGCTTCGCGTCAGCTCGAACATGCTCTCCGTGTCAGGAGATGCAAGCAGCCGCTCGCGAAGCTCGTGAACCGACTCGCGCCACAGGCACTCCAGCGAGAGATCGCAGTCTGCCACTTCGGAAGCAGGTGCGCGAAAGAAGGGGAACGACCCGCCCGGCTGAAATTCGATGCCAAAGACGCGGTCTTCCTGCTCGGTGTCGATGACAAAAGGCCGCGAGCGTGGCCCCGACAGAACCGCGAGGCCGAATGACTCACTGCGGTTCAGATCGCATGGGTCGTAGATGCGAATCGGTTCATCGCGCAAGTTGATGATGATGGCGGGCTCGCCATTGGGCATCAACTGCTCTTTCGCGTGCGTCTGCGGAGCGCCTTCCCAATACCAGAAGCACTTCACAAACTGCGCAAGGGGCGCTGACGGCGCGTAAAGGCGATGAGTCATGGCACGCCGCTCATTTTACTCTGGTGCAGTAAAAGCGGGTCACTCGAAGCTCTCGGAGTCATTGGCGGTGCAAGGAGAACCCGTCTGAACTATTCCATTGGGCCTGGTTCAGACGGGCTGGTTGCGTTCGTGGAGCTACTCCTTTTCCGACACAAATACTGCGGTTGTCAGCGCGGGGACGGTGACGCTTCCCGCTTTGGAGTCGTAGGTGGATTGGCGGGTGGCTGGGTCGCTGGAGTTTTGCTGGACCGGGTGCAGGGACAGTTTGAGACCCTGCAGGCGTCCGTCGGTGAAGGTGGTTTGAGAGTTGGCGGCGTTGAAGACCACGACGACGTGTTTGTAGATGCCATAGTTGCCGCCGTTGGCGTCGAGCTTCATAACGATGAGGCCGGGCGTCTGGCTTTGTCCGGTGTTGAGGAAGGTGAGGTTCTGCTGGACCTCAGTGAATGTCGGCATGCGGAAGAGGCCGGAGCTGTAGCGGATCTGCAAGAGCTCACGGAAGGCTTCGCCGCTGTAGGCGATGTTGGCGGGTTGCGGTGTGTAGGCGGAGTTTGAGAGCAGCGGTGTCATGATGGGCCACTGGCCCTGGTTCTGGCTGGCGATGGGCAGGCCGATGCCCCAGTTGGCGGTCTTGCCGCTCCAGTCGATCTTGTTGAACCAGTCTCCGGAGTTGTAGCTGTTCTGGTCCATGTCTTTCGAGCGGAGCAGGTCGTCTGCGGCCTGGAAGAAGGGAATGCCTTCGCCGAGAGTAACGAGGGACATGCCCATGACCTGGCGGCGAGCGCGCGTGGCGATGGGGTCGTTGAAGGAAGCCTTCAACTGCACGGCGTCGAAGAGGTCCTCGTTGTCGTGGACGGAGCAGTAGTTGACGGCTTCGATGGGGGACTTGGTGTACCCGGTGGGCTGGCCGTTGTAGTTGACTTCGGCTCCGGTAACGGTGGCTCCGGTCGAGTCGGTGAAGGTGTAGTCGCGCAGGTTGCCGGTGAGGCCGACGAGGATCCAGTCGGTGTATTGGCCGAGTTGGGCCTGCGGACTGGGTGTCGGCGGGTTAGCGTTGGTGTAGTCACTGGAATCGGTGAAGAGTCCGGTGGCGAAGCCCTGCACGCGTTCGTCGGTGAAGGGGCTGCCGCCGCGGATGCCGTCACGGATGCGGTCGTTAAAGGTGCCGATGCCAAAGCCGTAGAGGTTGACCTGCGAGGCGTTGGGGCCGATCTGGTTATTTTCGGTGTCTCCGAAGTTGAAGCCTTCTCCGTAGAGATAGATCTTCGATCCGTCGACGCCGTCTTTGTCAGGCGTGAGGGCGCGGAGGGCCTTCTGGATATCGGTCATGTTGTAGGTGAACATGAAGCTCATGATGTCGAAGCGGAAACCATCGATCTTGTACTGGGTCGCGTTGAGGACGAGTGAGTCGATGATTAGCTTCTCCATCATTTTGTGTTCGGCTGCGGTGTCGGGACAGCAGGAGCCTTCTTCGAGATTGCCGTTCGCGTCGAGACGGTGGTAGTAGTTCGGGACCACTTCGTCGAGATTGGAGTTAGGGCCTTCGCCGCTGGCGTTGGTGTGGTTGAAGACAACGTCCTGTACGACGCGCAGCCCGGCGTTGTGGAGGCCTTCGACCATGATGCGGTATTCACGGACGCGGGTGTTGGGATTGATCGCGTAGCTGCCCTCGGGGGTCATGTAGTGGACGGGGTCGTAGCCCCAGTTATAGGCCGGGCTAGTCTGGCTGGCGGTCACGGCTGCCTGCTGCTGCGTGCCGTCGGGCGGATACTGCAAGAGGCCGGTGGGGATGATCCAGGTGGATTTGTCTTCGTTCACGCTGGCGAAGTGGAAAGAGGGAAGGATGTGGACGGCTACCAGTCCACTCTGGGAAAGCGAGCGAAGGTGCTTCATGCCGTTTGAATACTGATCGCTGAAAGCTTCGTATAAGCCCTGGTGCGCAGCGGGGACGGTGGGATCATTCACGCTGAAGTCGCGGACGTGCAGTTCGTAGACGCTCATGTCGCTGAAGCTCCGCAGAGGGGGTGAAAAGCTTTCATCCCAGCCGGAGGGCTTGGTTTCGTCGGAGTCGAGGTCAGTGATGCGGCTCTTGGTGCCGTTGAGAGCGATGTCGATGGAGTAGGGGTCGCTGGTGAGGTTGGTGTCGACTGCGGAATCGGAAGGAACCCAGACCTTGACGCTATATAGGTAATACTTGTCGCGCCAGTTGGGATTGCCGCGCGCGACCCAGACACCGTTGTGGTTGTGCATGGGGATGACGGCGGCGGGTGAGGTGTCGGAGGCGTTGTTGAAGAGCTGGAGCGAGACACTCTGCGCGGTGGGGGCCCAGACTTTCACCTTGATTGCGCAGTTCTCATCGTCTGCCCAGTCGTGCCAGCCGTGCTGGTCGTCATGATGGAAGACGACGCCCAGCTTTCCTGGGTAGTAATAGATATCGTCGAGGGCTCCGGCGAACTGCAGGCCGGTGGCGTAAGTGATTGTCCCGCTCGAGTTCACTGCAGAAAAGGCGAGCTGACCCTTAAGAGCGGTCTCGATCTCGGAGAGCTGAATATCAGGCGGAATCGTAAGAACGGTGTAGCCGCTCAATTGGGGATAACGGTATAGCTCGTCCGCAGTGAGGCTGCCGCCGAGCGTCAGAGGAATGTTCGTACCGCCGGTAATGCCGGTGGGAGTGACGGAGAGACCTCCGGTGAGGCTGTAGGAGAGGGCGTAGGTGTCGCCGCTTTGGGCGAATTGCGGCTGGATGGCTACGCGCTGGCGATCGAGCCAGTAGGCCTGCTCAACGTTGAGAAGGGCGGCGAGGATCTTGGCGGGGGTGGGCACGGATGTGTACACCGTGGCACTGCCGGAAATCACCCAGGCCTGGAGGTACGTATTCACGTTGAGATACATGTTGGGCCCGGGATCCTTTACTCCAGTCGAAGTGTTGTGGACGATGAATCCAATCTGCTGCGCGTTGGCGATCAGAGCGATATCAAAGTACGCGCCATAGGAGTCGTATTGGGTGACGAAGGTGAGGCCGTCGTTGTAGTCGCCGGTGTATTCGGCCGTGTCTTCGAAGGCGTAGACGGACCAGTTGGAGTAGTTTCCGTCGGGGCGGTAGTAGTGAATGCGGGCGTATCCAGGGAGCAGGGCGTTGGGATTGCTGAGGTTGATGGGTTTGTCGTACAGCTTGCCGATTCCGGAGTAAGCCCAATATTCGTTGCCCATGGTGGAGGGGTCGACAAACTCGTTGGGGCCGGGATCTTTCTGGTCGCCGCCGGGGGCGGTGGGGTTATGAATGATGAGGCCGACGTTCTGCGCGCCGGAGGTGACGCCGACGTCGAAATAGGCGCCGTAGCCGTCGGTTCCGGTGACCTGCACGGGGCCGCCGTTGTAGTCGCCGGTGTTTTCCGTGGTGTCGTAGAAGGCATAGACGGTCCATCCGCTGTAGTTGCCGTCAGGGCGGTGGTAGTGGATGCGAATGTCACCGGACGGGATGGGCGGATCAGACTGCGCGAGGGCTGAGGAAAATGCGAGGAATGCGAGGAGAAGCATGAGCAGGGCAGCCGCGGCTCTGCGCAGAAGGCAATAGGCGAGATTGAGTCTCATTCTGGAAATCTCCTGAAGATGTATTCGCGCGGTCGTTCGGCGCTGGCCAGGGTCACTGCTTTTCAGCGGCGCTCACATTATTCGGAGAAGAGGTGAGGTGTCAAGCTGCCGGGTAACGGTCGCCGTCAAGCTGGGGCAATGCCTGTTAACTGAGTCAATTCTCGCTGCCGCAAAGGGGAAAAATCCTGCTTAGGCGGCCGTAAACTCGGCTGAGCCAGAGAGTGAGCTGGTCACGTCTATCCTGGGGGATTGTGATGAAGCTTTTGATCTTTGCTGTTTTTGTTGTGTCTGCGCTTGGCAGTCTGAGCGCGCAGAAGGCTGTGTGGCAGCCATCGCCGGGACATACGCAGGTGTCAATATGGCCGGGGGCGGCGCCCGATCCGCAGCCTGTCGCGGGGCCGGAGTTCGTGGAGACTGATCCGAAGTTCCTGATTGCCGGGAAGCCGGTGGCGGGGATTAGCAACGTGACGCGGCCCACGATGACGGTCTACTCTCCCGAGGGGGAGAATACGGGCGCTGCGGTCGTCGTGTTTCCGGGCGGAGGCTATCAGGGGCTGGCCATCGATCTTGAAGGCACGGAGGTCTGTGACTGGCTCACACCGAGGGGGATCACGTGCGTGCTGTTGAAATACCGCGTGACGGATGTGGGCCCGTATCCCAAGTCGGGGCCCTATCCCGAATCACCGATGGCGCTCGAGGATGCGCAGAGGACGATCGGGCTGGTGCGCTTGCACGCGGCGGAGTGGCATATCGACCCGCACAAGATTGGCGTGCTGGGGTTTTCGGCGGGCGGGCACCTGGTGGCGGCGATCAGCAACCACTTTCAGGAGCGGCTGTATGTGGCAGTCGATGCGGCCGACAAAGAGAGCTGCCGCCCGGACTTTGCGGTGGCGATTTATCCGGGGCATCTGTCGCTGTCCGCGGCGGAATGGGATGCGAAGCAAGGCACGAAGAAGTTTGCGATCCACTTTCCAGTGGGCACGGATAAGAACCTGGGGTTGAATCCGGATATCCATGTGACCAAAGAGACGCCGCCTACGTTTTTGCTGCAGAACGAGGATGATCACGTGGACAGCGTGTACGACTCGCTGGCTTATTACATTGCGCTGGTGAAGGCCGAGGTTCCGGCGGAGATCCATGCGTACGCGCTGGGCGGACATGCGTTCGGGCTGCGGCGCACGAAGCTTGCGGTAACGGCATGGCCGGAACTGGTGGAGGCGTGGCTGGGGTCGATCGGGATGGTTCACGATTGAAGTCAGGGATACCTACATCGCTTCTTTCAGTCCCCAGCGGACCAGGAGGCTGTTCATCGGGTAGGACGTGAAGTAGCCGATGATCATGCCGATCTGCATCATGAACCAATAGAGCGGCTGGGTGGGCTCCAGGTGCGGATTCGGGAAGAGAACGAAATAAGTCAACGCCATCCAGCCGAATAATCCAACCTCGAAGGCCAGGATGGAGAGAGTGTCTGCTTTGAGAGCGGCGATGAGAGCCTCTCCGGCCGAAAGATTGCGCATGGGTTTGATGGTGAAGTATTGGAAGGCGATTCCGAGCAGCCATGCGAGAAAGAGGTCGGCGGCAAATGAGGCGTAGAGCATTGAGCCGAAGAGCGTGAGTCCGAGGGCGAAGAGGGAGAATTCGGCGATGATATCTCCGAGGGTGCAGCCGGCTCCGCAATGGCTGGTGGCGACGGCGGTTTGCTGCCAGGTGGGGTTGCGGGCCATCGCGTCGTGGTCCATGTCGGACATAGTGTCGTGACTGGCGTTCTTTCCGAGGCTGAAGTAAGCCCAGAGGGCGAAGACGCTGAGGTAGAGGGCCGTGATCGGCCAGACGAGATTCATGATCCACATCTTCTGCGGATGCCGGACCTCATCAACGGCGATCGTGACGGCGCAGACGACGGCTACAAGGATGGATACCCAGGCTATGGTTTCCATTTCGACCTCAGTTTGCGGCGATTTAAACTCCACTTCCGAAATCCTAAAGCTTCGACTTCGTTCAGTCAGACAGGAAGTTAGAAATTGAACGAATAATCGATCCGCGTCTTGAGGTTCGCAACGTAGAGGAGACGCGCTTATTGTTCAGGGGCAGCACAAGGTGGTAGATTGCCACTTCAGTAAGATTTTTTTCGACGCACTCCCTGACCCAGAAGACGGTTCCCGTGGTTATAGAACCCAGAGTTGTTTATGAGTTCGGGCCATTTCGGGTTGATCCCGACAAGCAGGTCTTGCTGCGAGAAGACCAACGGGTAGCAATTACGCCCTGGCGTATGCGGGGCACGAAGCGCGAGCGCATGCGCTGACCGGCGATTTGGCCAAGAGGTTCCCTGAAGACACGCTCGTGCAGTTCACTTACCTGCCAACACTGCGTGCGAAGCTTGCGGTCAACAAGGGAAATGCTTCTGAGGCGATTGAAAGTCTCAGAGCCGCCACCCCTTATGAGCTGGGACAGACGACATCCAGTAGTTACGGTTGGACCGGCTTATATCCCGTTTTTGTCCGAGCAGACGGGCATTGCCGACTTTGCCACTTTCAGGCTTGTGCGAGATTCTTGAACTCGTGAACGAATGGCGTCACCGCGCCGCTTCCGTCGATGCTTTCCAGGGCTTGCGAGGGAAATAGCCTCACGCGGTGATTCAAATTGGCTGGCCACTGCCTGGCACCGACACAGCCTGCATCTTCAAGCAGTGCACAGTGGTTGATGTGTATTACTTTCCTTGCGCGGCGGCGAAGATCGAGTATACCTTCGGGGTGATATGGCCGGAGCCGAGGAAATCTCGCGAGAGGAACTGACCGCGTTACTGGACCTGGCGGGAGAGTTGTCAACCCAGGTAGATCACCGAAAGGTGGTCACCGCCGTTCTGGAGCGCGCGTGCGCTTCCACCAATTCTCCTGAAGGTTCGCTCCTGCTCTACGACCCGATCCGCAGGGGATTGTACTTTGCCGCGGCTCGCGGTCCGAAGGGCAACGAATTACTGCAAAAGTTTGGCGAGCACTCCAATCAGAGGATCCCCCTCGAAGGCAGCAAGGCGGGCCAGGCGTTTCGGTCCGGAGAGATCACCGTATCTTCCAACGTTCAGGAAGATGCGGACCACTTCAAGAGCGTCGATGACCAGATCAAGAATGTAACGGTGTCCGTGATTTCCGTACCGCTGCAGATTGCGGGTTCGATGGTTGGGGTACTGCAGCTGCTGAACAAGATGGACGCGAACGGCCAGTACTGCCCCTATGATGAACATGATTTTGCCCTGCTGCAGTACCTGGGAAGGATTGCCGCGGCGGCCATCAACAGTGTCCGGCTGCTTCAACGGCTTGTGGCGCAAAGCGGTTTGTATGCACGCAATGGCGTATCCCAATACCTTGAAGTCATCGATCAGCCCGCGCGCCCCGAACGCCTGACAGCCCTGTTTGCGGATATGCGCGGATTTACTCAGCTCTGCCAAACCCAATCTGACGCCACGCGCACGCAGGAGATCCTGAACGACTTTCTCGGGATGCTGGCCAATCAGGTCCTGCGTCGCGGCGGAATCGTGAACAAGTTCGTCGGAGACGCGATCTTTGCTATCTTTCAGGGCGACAAAGCGGCGGCGGCGGCAGTTCGCTGCGCCTTTGACATGCTGGAGCGCTTCGATAGCCTGAGGCATCGCTGGATGAACGAGTGCAATGAGGATGTCAGCTTCATGGATATCGGCATCGGGATTGCCACCGGGACAGCCGCTCTAGGCAGCTTCGGCAGCGCTGAAGTGAAAGACTTCACGGCGATCGGCACGATCGTCAATCTCGCTTCGGCCTTCGAGTTCGCCGCGCGCAACGGCCGGCGTGTGCTCGTGGATAAGGCTACCTGGACGGGTTCACAGGATATTGTTCTGGAGGCCGAGGGACCTCTACCCTTCGATCTTGGAAAGCCCGATCAGAACGTCAAAATCAGATATCAGCACTATTGGCTGAAGCGTCTTACGCCGGATCGGCCGGTGCGTGTGTTTCTTAGCCACAATCATAATGACCGGGAGTATGTGGAGTCGCAAATCCGGGAACCTTTGGCGGTCCGAAACGTCGAGACCTGGTACGCGGAACAGGACATCATTCCCGGAGAAGAATACGTTCGCCGTATTGAGGACGGCCTGCTCAAATGCGACTGGATGCTGGTGATCCTGACGACAAACGCCGCGACCGACTGGGTGCGGGCAGAGGTGAATACTGCGTTGAAGGACCCGCGGTTCCTGGGCCGGGTTGTGCCGGTGAGAGTGGACGAGACTCTGCCTTCTCAGATTGGCTCGACCTTGGGCCCGCTGGAGGCGCTGGATGTTCGTAGCTCTGCAGACCCCGGAGAGACGATCTATCAGTTCCTGGTGGAACGCGAGCGCCAGCTTCGCGCCGGGGCGGCCAGTTAGTACGAGCTCCACTACTCCGAGCGGAGCGCTTCCACTGCGTTCACCCGGGCGGCGCGCGCTGCAGGCACAGCCGACGCGATCACCGCAGCCGCCAGGATCAGCAAGGCGGATGCGGCAAAAGAGAGTGCTCCCGGTAGATGCACTTCTCCGACGTATTTGCCGATGATGCGAGCGAAAATGAAGCCGAGCACCAGACCCGCGGCCACTCCGATGCTCGCGATCACCAGACCCTCGGTAAGAACATTGGTCAGGATGTTGCGCGGCTGCGCGCCGAGAGCCATACGGATTCCGAATTCGCGCGTGCGTCCGCTCACTGAGAATGCAAGCACGCCGGCGACGCCCACCACGGAAATCAACAGCGCCACCGCCGCGAATCCGCCAAACACGACAGCGTTCAGGCGGTCGGGGGTGAGAACCTCAGCGCGAATATCCTGGAGCGTGCTGGCTTTCTCTACGGGCTGGTCTGCCGCCATCTCGTGAATCGTGCGGGTGATGGCGGGAACCAGCGTGTAAGGATCATGCTTGGCGCGCACGAAAAGGCGGCCATGCCAGCCTTCCTGCTCCGTCGGCTGATACACCGTCATCGCCGGAGACGGGATGATGTTTTCATCGTCGAAATCAGGCACGACGCCGACGATCCGCCGCGGCTCGTAGCTGATGCCGATAAACTTCATCACGCCGTCCGTCCAGTGCAATTCGCGGCCGATCGCTTCCTGGCCTGGAAAGAGCGTCTGCGCAACGCTCTGACTGATGATCACGACTCGTTCAGAACCCTCCTTGTCGGTGTCTCTGAAATCGCGGCCCTGGACGATCGGCATGCCCACCGTGCCAAAGAATCCGGGAGATATGGAGCGAAAGTGGGCGCGCAAATCATCCTGACCATTCTTGCGAGTCGCCCCCTGCACTGCGAAGGCAAAGCTAATGTCCAGCCCCTGCTCGTCGCGCCAGGGAACGCTGAAGCCTTCGGACACATGCTCGACTCCAGGCAGCGTGCTGACCCGGTTCTTCACATCGCGATAGAAATCGCGCACCTGCTCGGGGGTTCGCCCGTACGAAATCACGGGCAGATTCAAGGCGAGAACCTTCGCGGTCTCGAATGGCGGCTGCGTCGACTCGAGCACATAGAGAGTCCTCATGAGCACGCCGGCTCCGGCAAGCAGCAGGAAAGAGGCCGTGATCTGCATGACCGCGAAGATGCGAAGACGTCGAGCGCTTCTTCCTGTCACGCGCACTTCATTGGTGGTTAATCCCAGGCCCCGTGAAGTATCCGCCGCGGGCAGACGTGGAATGTACGCCAGGAAGACAGAGGCCACCAGTGCCAGCACAATTCCAAACCACACCAGGGTGAAGTCGAGTTTGAGCCCGTCAGCGCGTACGGAAAAGCGCGACGCATAGCGGCCCAGCACGGCCACCATCGGAGCAGCGATGAGCAAGGCTGCCAAGACTCCGCTTCCGCAGAGAACGATGCTTTCCGCCAGCAGCGAGCGGCGAAGGACCGCTGCGCTCGCTCCCAGCGCTGAACGAACGGCGAGTTCCGGTTCGCGGCGCACGGTTCGCGCCAGCACAAGATTGGCGACATTCGAGCACGCGATGACGAAGAGCAGGCCCGAGGCCGCGAAAAGCACCCAGAGGATGGTGTTCGCGCGCGAATTGATCTGGTCGTGCATGCGCGTCACACTGATCTGGTAGCGGTCGGCGGCCTTGTACACGTCCGGATGCGCCTGCACGATTGCCGCGTATGCGGTGTTGAGCTCCGCTCGCGCGGCTTCAAGAGTCGCACCAGGAGCGAGGCGTGCAAACACCTCTGTCATGCGATGCTCGCGCCCCGTCACCATGGTGGCGGATAGATGATGCGGGCTAGTCACGACATTGGCGATGATCTCAGTCGCCACCGGATACGGCACAGTCGGTTCCAGCACCCCGACGATCGTCGCGTTGCGGGGACCTCCATAGCTCTCCAGGCGCACTGTCTTTCCAAGTACGCTGGTGTCGGAGTGCAGCGACGCGCTCCAGAACTTGTAGGTGAGCACAATCGCGCCAGGGGCATTCGGTCCATCGTCGGTGGGAGTCAAGAGGCGTCCAATCACAGGACGCAGCCCCATCACCTCGAAGTAGTTGCCGTCGACGACTCCAGCGGGGATCTCGCGCGGCGTGCCGAGGCCAACGATGGTGAAGTCGATGGGTGAAATGGTTCCCAGCTCTTTGATTGTCTTCAGACTTTTGCCGAGGTCCTGGATCTCCGGGATCGAGAAGGCCGCGTTTGCCTGGCCGATGCCGGGTGCGCTCTGGCGCAGGTAAAGCAGCCTGTCTTCATCGCGATTCGTGAGCGGGCGCAGGAGCACGGCGCGCACCACGCTGAAGATCGCCGCATTCGCGCCGATACCCAGAGCCAGCGTAAGAGCTACGGTGATCCACAACGCGCGAACTCGCGATAAGGAACGAGCGGCAATTTTCAAATCACGCAGGAATGACATGTGGGTCCTCCTCCATATGGTCTTCAGGGGGGCCGGTTGCCCCGCCTTCACTATAACGACGAACGGCTGGACCGGAATTCGACAAATCATGCAGGAAATATTGGTTCTTCCCGCGCTTTAAGAATTCGTGGGGGAGCATCTTGTCAGGCGGATTTCCTCCATCAGTTGGGCGTGCAATCCTGCTCTTAACATGCACATTCTCAGCCACGCCATCTCAAAACGTAAGCCATTGATTTGCCGCTAAATACACGTTCACGAGAGTGTTCTGTCGAAGGCGCTTTCTGTGCGGAATCAAAGATTATTGTCCGAAAACGAACACGCGACAACACCTCATGCTCCGGAATTGCTTGACAATTCATGTTGATATCAACATATTGGAACCATGTCAAGAGCCACAATTGTGCCTTTTGAGATAACCATTCGAGTTCGCGATTGCTGCCTCTGTCTGCCCGTACAGCGGGCTGCACGGGCGCTAGCACGGCGTTTCGACGAGGCATTGCGGCCACTCGGCCTGACAAACGGCCAGTTTTCTCTGCTGATGTCGCTGAATCGTCCGGAGCCTCCGGACATGGCGTCGGTGGCGTCGCTGCTTGCCATGGACCGCACCACCCTGACTGCCGCGGTGAAGCCGCTGGAGCGCCGCGGTCTGCTTAAGGTGACTGCAGACGGGTCTGACCGGCGGGTTCACCGGCTGAAGCTCACGCCCGAAGGCATGACTCTGCTGGCTTCAGCCGTGCCGGTCTGGGAGCGTACCAGCGCGGAGGTTGAAGCACTTCTGCCCGACTGCAACCCCGCTGCCCTCAGGGCCAACCTTCGCGCTATCTCCCGCTGATTGGGGTGGTGGGATGAAATACCACCTTTACCCATAATCAGTCCGCTGCACCGCCAGCCAATTTAGTCGGCTGGGGCAGCAAAGAGAATGAGATTTCGGTCGGGATCCAACACGATGAAGTTTCTGGCACCCCAGGGCTCCTTCTTCAATGTTTGAGCAAAGCGCACTCCAACTGCCTGGTAACTCAAAAAAAGCTGCTTGATCTCGTCTGCACTGGCGACGGTGATCGAGGCGGAGAGCAGGCCTTCTCGTTCCCGAACATCACCCGCGAACACGGGCTCGCCGACCACCCTCAAATTAAGCCTCGCCTGGTCGCGGGTGACCTGCCCGTAATAGGGCGGATCGCCATAGACGAAGGCGACCGTGAACCCAAGCTTATCGGTATAGAAATCGCAAGATGTTTGGATGTCGGCAACGAACAATTGTGCTTCGGTTGAATTGAGGACAGGGCGTTGTACAGTCTGTCCGGCTTCATGGGCCATTGATTCCTGAGTCACGGCATGGGCTCCTGATTTGAGCGCCTGCCATCCTTCGAAACCCCTCTCGCGCGCCACAAGGTCCTGTGCGTCGGCGAGCTTGAAGTTTGCGTCCAGTACCTGCTCGTCGCTGAGATGGCTAAACCGGGGCAAGCCTGCCCTGATTCTGGCTGCGACCGGATAATACCGTTCGCGGTGCCAACGCAGATATTGTTTCGCTTGCTTCTTGAGGTTTTCGATGTTCGGCATCGGCGCAGCAATACTCACTTATCGTAGGTGGGCGTTGCCCTTTCGATCTGCACCGATGCGCCCTACGCAGCCAGGAAAAGAGTGCCTCGGCCGGGCGGAGTTGTCAACGGTCGCCCTTTTTCGGCAGTGTCCTAATTTGAGGAGGCTGTCTCTTTGCTGGCTGCTTTTCATGAAGTCCCTGTGCTTAGTTTTTCCTGTCATGGGCTACCTTTCCTTTCGTAGGATGCCCTTTACACGAATCCCCAAAGGCGGTAACAATGACTGCTGTTCGAACGCGGATTGATATTTGGTAGAGTGACTGCCGCAAGTCCTGGGAAGATCCATGTCAATTGCATTTCCCATTGATCCCGACCACACTGCTGTCCTCAACCTGGATTGCCAAGCGGGCATCGTTTCCATCTATATCAAGGGGGATAAAGACGCTTTCCTTGCGCGCGCTGCCAGCGTCCTGAATCACGCACGCGTTTCCCGCATGACCGTCATCCACGTTAAAGTCGGCTTTCGCTCCAGTCTTCCCGAAGTGAGTTCCCGCAATCCACTATTTGGCGCAATCAAGGCTTCTCCGCAACATCAGAGTCTGTTTCAAGAGCCCTTAGGGGCCATCCATCCGGCGCTTGCTCCCACGGAAAACGAAGTCGTCATCACCAAGCGCCGTATCAGCGCCTTCACCGGTACCGACCTGTCCATGATTCTCCGCGTCAACAATATCGATACACTCGTCCTGTTCGGCATCGCCACCAGTGGCGTCGTCCTCTCCACCCTTCTCGAGGCCAGTGACTTCGATTTTCGACTCGCAGTGATCAAGGACTGCTGCGCCGATCTCGACGCCGATCTGAATGCGACTCTCCTCGAGAAGCTTTTCCCTTCGCGTGCCACTGTCCTGTCCGCCGCCGACTTCATCAAACCCATTCAGAACTAGATAGCCTGTCCAAATCAACGTGCGACGGCCAGTTCTTCTTCGAGGCGCTGCTTTTCATACAGGTCGGCATAGTAGCCGTTTCTCTCGATCAGTTCTTCGTGCGTTCCCAGTTCGGCGATTCGTCCCGCCACCAGCACGGCGATGCGGTCGGCATTGCGCACGGTAGACACGCGGTGTGAGATCAGAATCGTCGTCCGCCCTTGCATGCGTTGTCGTAGCTCTTCGAGGATGCGCTCTTCGGTGTAAGTGTCGACGCTGGCCAGGGCATCGTCGAGGATGAGGATGCGCGGATTGCGAACCAGTGCACGGGCGAGGGCGGCGCGCTGTTTTTGACCGCCAGAGAGAGTGAGTCCGCGTTCGCCGACCAGGGTTTCGAAGCCGTGGGGGAATTCCTCAAACTCCTGACGAATGTGCGCTCCTTCGGCTGCGCTCAACATCTCTTCACGGCTTGCATGATCGGCTCCGAAGAGAATGTTTTCGCGAACCGTTTCGCTGAAGAGGAATGTCTCCTGCGGAACGAAGCCAATGTTGGCGCGCAGGCGGTCGAGCGGGTATTCGCGCACGGGATGGCCGTCGATGAGCACGGTTCCAGATGGGGCGTCGTAGAGGCGAGGAATGAGATTGACGAGGGTGGTTTTTCCCGCGCCGGTAGGGCCTACGAGCGCGAGGCTGGAACCCGAAGGGATTTTCAGAGAGATATCACGGAGGACTTCGGCAGCTTGGGTTCCGTCGGCGTTCGCGTAGCTGAATGAGAGGTTGCGGAATTCAATGTCGCCGTAGATTTCGCTGTTCGCAGCAAGGTCAGGGGCAGCCTCACGGTCGTCGATTGACGGCTGTTCGGCCAAGAGTTCATGGATGCGGGTCACCGAGGCGGTTCCGCGTTCGAAGAGATTGACGACCCAGCCGAGCGCGATGATAGGCCAGGTGAGCATGACCAGGTAGGTGCTGAAGGCGGTGAAGTTGCCAACCGTAATGCGATGCGCCAGCACCTGACGTCCGCCTACGAGAAGAACGATGACCATCGCCAGTCCGAGGATGAATTCGAGCGTGGGCCAGAGCATTCCCATCAGTTGCACGAGGCGGAGGCCGCGGCGAATGTACTCCCGATTCGATTGCTCAAAGGCCTTGACCTGCGCCTCTTCCTGCGCAAAGGCGCGAATGAGGCGGGCGGCGGAAAAGTTTTCCTGCGCCTGGGCCGAGATGTCGGAGAACATGGCTTGAATCCGCTCAAAGCGCTCATGGATTTTGCGTCCCATGACCTGTACCAGGATGCTGGCCAGCGGGAGCGGGACGAGTGCGGCCAGAGTGAGCAGGGGACTGATGCGGAGCAGAAAGTAGAGAGCGAAGACGGAGAAGAGCAGCGTATTCGCGCTGTACATGATACCCGGCCCCAGAAGCATGCGGACGGCGTTGAGGTCGTTGGTCATACGCGCCATGATGTCGCCGGTGCGGCGCTGCTGGTAGTATTCAGCGGGCTGCTTCTCCAGCTGGCGGAAGAGGTCATTGCGCAGATCGAATTCGATGTCCCGCGAGATGCCGATGAGAATCCACCGCGTGTAGAAGAGAAAGACGCCCTTCGCAACGGCGATGGCCACAAGCACGCAGGCGTAGATCAGAATCTTTCTCCGCGTAACACCGTGGTTGAGATCGTCGATCGCGATACCGATGATGTGCGGAAAGAAGACCCAGACTGCGCTGCTGAGGATGGCCACGATGCCCCCCCAGAGATAGGCGCGGGTGTAGCGGCGCATATAGGGCAAAAGCGGCTTCAGGCGTTGGAACATGAATAACTCGATTCCGTTCTCACTATGTCGATGTGCGCAGCAGAAGATATCCCCCTGCGAGGCCGAAAAGTACGTCGGGCGACCATGCCGCAAGAAACGCAGGAAGCAGGTTCACGTTGCCCATGGCTTCGAATGTGCCCGCGACGACGAAATAAGTGATGGCAACACCGATGGCTACGGCGATTCCGGCCAGCGATCCTCGCTTGCCCATGGAAAGCGCGAAGGGAACGGCCAGGATAGCCATAATCAATGTTATGACGGGATTCGCCAGCTTGCGATTGAGCTGGACGCGCAGGCGTATGGTGTCGAAACCGCTCTGGCTCAGGTCGTGGATATATGTCTTCAACTCGTCGAAACTCATCTCCGATGAAAGTAGGGCTTCCTTCTTGAAGTATTGGGGATGCTCGTGAATCTCGGGGAAGGTGCTCACGTCGAAGGGGCGATAGCTGCTGATCTCGGGGCCGTCGAAGGTGCGCTCCCATCCGTGCTCGAAGACCCACTCGTGCAGCTGCGGCTCCCAATGGGCGCCGGATGCGAAGATACGCCGCGAAATGGAGAAGCTGTCGGGATTGAACTCAAAGACGGTGACGTTGCCGAATGCGTTCTGAGTGGCGTCGAAGAACTCGTAGTAGAAGATACGTCCGGGCTTGTCGGGCTCCTGTAGTCCGAAGATCCATTTCTGTCCCGGATGCTCAAATGTCTGCGGCGGCTTGCCTTTGATCACGTTGCGCAGCGCCTCCTGCCGCCGATTGGCTGTGGGCAGATAGAGCTGATCGAAGACGAACAATGCGACGGCCAGGACTGAGGCAATGATCAGAACCGGGAGAACGATACGATACAGACTGATCCCGGTGGCCTTCATGGCCGTAAGCTCGCTCGAACGATTCAACATGCCAAAGACCACAAGCACCGAGATCAGCACGCTGAGCGGGGTGATGGTGTAGATCATGCTCGGGGTCAGATTGGCCAGGTAAGCGGCCACTGTCACCAGGGGTGTGCGATTGCGGATAATGTCGCCGAGCAATTCGAAGCAGGTGAAGACCAGCATCAGCACGACAAAGGTGATAAGGACCATGGCGAAGGTCGTTACGAATTCCTTGAGGACGTACTCGTCAAGGATGAGTGGAAAGCGTCCGCGCGTATGCCGCGGCTTGGCCGGACGCCGCTCGCTGCGCGTTCCGGGCACGTCTTCTTTTGCCGGCTCTTTGAACCAGTTTCCGATCGAGGTCAGCGCGGCAAGTGCGGCCCCTCCGGTCGACATCTGCCGGAGCAAAATCACGCCGCATGTTGCAAACAGCATATTGGCCAGCCACACTCCCACAACCGCAGGGACCTTGTTTTGCCGGGCCAGAGCTGTGCCGGTCGAGGAGAGAAAGTAGTAAACGAAGACCAGAATAATGGTGAGTACAAATCCGGCGCTCTTGCCGCCTCGCTGGGAGGAAATGCCCAAGGGAACGCCCACCAGCATCAGCACGAGACAGGCCGCAGGATACGCGAATCGCTTATACAACTCGATCAGGTACCACTGGCCGCCCGGCATGTGCGATCTTGCTAGCAAATCCTGGTTGGACATCGCCAGAATGGGTGACTCGTTGCGGCCTGGGCGCATGTCTTCCTGCGTGGAAAGCGTGAGCGGCAGGTCGGTCTGCGAAAAGGTCGAGACGTTGTACTGATCGGGCTGATTGGCGACGGTCTGGTGTTCGGTTCCATTGCGCATGCGCATAATGGCCGTCTGATCGGTGCCGTTAACGACGGTGGCGCTGGCGCCGGTGGTGATCTTCGGGGCTTCAGG
This sequence comes from Acidobacteriota bacterium, assembly GCA_013289875.1. Taxonomy (GTDB): domain Bacteria; phylum Acidobacteriota; class Terriglobia; order Terriglobales; family Acidobacteriaceae; genus Silvibacterium. The sequence continues at coordinate 58,365 of JABCZC010000021.1, forward strand.
GTCGGATAAATCCGCGAGAAATATCTCGCGCCAATTGGCCGCGCCCGAGGCTGGGCGGACATCCTGCACGTAGAGCACGTAGTTCTTGAAGTCTTCGTAGAAAACGCCCCGCTGCACTTCATAAGATGCCTGCGCGTTCAACAATTCGGCCTCAAGCCGCAGGGTTGTTCTCGAGGCTCTGGGTGCGATGTAGAGGGTGTTCGCCATGCCGACGCCCCACCCTATGATGGAAACGATCGCCACGATGCCGACAAAGCTCCATACGCCGATGCCGGCCGCGCGCATGGCGGTGATTTCGCTGTCTGCCGCCAGCCGGCTCAGTCCAAGCAGAATGCCGACGAGCACCGCCATGGGAATGGTGACGGTGAACATGTTGGGCAGCGTAAGGAGGAAGATTTCGACGACCGTGCCCAGAGAGGCGCTGTTGCGAACCACCAATTCCAGAAGGTGCGGAAGGTCGCGCATGAACAATACGAAGGTGAATAGCGCGCCGCCGATGAAGGCGTGCGAAAGCACCTCTTTCAGGATGTATCGCGTCAGGATGCGCACAAATGAGCCTGAATCGATTTTATCGCGGCGTGAAGCGCTTGAGTCGGAGACTATTCGCGAGCACGCTCACGGAGCTGAGAGCCATGGCGGCGCTGGCAACCGCCGGGTTCAGCAGCAGTCCGGTGAAGGGATAGAGCACTCCGGCTGCGATCGGGATGCCCAGCAGGTTGTAGCCGAGGGCCCAGCCCAGGTTCTGGCGCATGACACCTAAAGTGTGGCGGGCGAGGGTAAGCGCGGTCACGATTTGTGCAGGGTCGCCGCGCAGCAGGATGGCGTCTCCAGCCTCACGGGCGAGATCGGCGCCGGTTCCGATGGCCAGGCCTGCGTCAGCTTGGGCGAGCGAGGCTGCATCGTTGATGCCGTCGCCGACCATTGCAACGGAACGGCCATCCGCCTGCAGCGCGCGGATGCGAGCCAGTTTGTCTTCGGGAAGCAGCTCGGCATGCACGTCGTCGATTCCGGCCGCTTGAGCGATCTGGTCTGCGGCAGCGCGGCTGTCACCGGTGAGCATGGCTACGCGCAGACCCATCCGGCGAAGAGCACGAACGGAATCGACTGCGCCGGGCCTGAGCGTGTCTTCTGCCGCGAGGTACCCGGCGAGATGGCCATCGACGGCGATGTAAAGGAGGGTCGCGCCCGGGAGAGATGGCGCTTCGACGGGAGGAGCAATATGCAGTTCGTCCAGCAGCGCACGATTTCCGGCAGCGATGGTGCGGCCATTGACGCTTCCCGTCACGCCCTTGCCAGGGATGGCCTGAACGGAATTCGCGGGGGCTGTTGTGATCCCTCGGGTGGTTGCATAGTCCATCACGGCGCGCGCCAGCGGATGCTCCGACCGCTGTTCGAGCGACGCGCCCAGAGCAATCAGGTCAGTTTCGCCGATGCCGATTGCGTGAATCGAGGTAATGCGAGGCTGGCCTTCGGTGAGCGTGCCGGTCTTGTCCAAAACAACGGTGTCCACCCGGGCCAGACGTTCGACGCTCTCGCCGCCTTTGAAGAGTATGCCGAGCTGAGCCGCGCGCCCAATAGAAACCGTGAGAGCAGCCGGAACCGCAAGCCCCATCGCGCAAGGACAGGCAATCACCAGTACCGCAACAGCAACAGCAAAGCCCCGGCTCATGCCGCCAGAGTGGTCGGCCAGCGCCCAGACTGCGAAGGTAATTGCCGCCAGCGCAAGAACGACAGGCACGAAGATCCCGCTGACGCGGTCCGCGAGCTGCTGCATAAGAGCCTTGGAGGATTGCGCCTCCTGCATAAGGCGGAGCATTTGCCCGAGCACGCTGTCAGCGCCGATGGAAGTGGCCCTGTATTCGAGCGCTCCGTCGTAATTAAGGGAGCCGCCGATGATGCGATCGCCAACGCGGCGCGCCACAGGAACCGACTCGCCTGTGATGAGTGATTCGTCCACGCTACTGGTGCCGGAGACAACGATTCCGTCGACGGGAATGCGCTCTCCGGGACGGACTACAACGATCTCGCTGGGGATGAGAGAGGCGATGGGCGCCTCGACTTCAACGCCATCGCGGAGCACATGAGCCGACTGCGGCTGCAGCTTGGCGAAAGCATGCAGTGCGTCGAGCGTCCGCCGCTTCGCACGCGCATCGAGCCAGTTGCCCAGGAGAAGGAAACCGAGAATCAGCAAGACGGAGTCGTAATAGACGTCTGGATTGAGACCGTGCTGGCGGAAGAATCCAGGAAAGAACGTCGCTGCCGTGGAATATGCAAAGGCCGCGCCGGTGCCGAGCGCTACCAGCGTGTTCATGTTGGTGGCGCGGTGCAGCATCGCCTGCCATGCGCGTTTGTAGATGGCTCCGCCTGCCCAGAACATTCCCAGGAGCGTGATTGCCAGCATGGTGTATTCGAGGATTGGTGCGGGAATCCGATAGAGCGCCGGCAGGGCCTGCATCAGCAGGCGATCCAGTGTATTTGGAACGCCATGCATGATCGGCCCGTGCATCAGGGGCATGGACAGAAGCATGGTCGCCACGCCGCCGCCGATTGCTGCGATGGCCTTGAATCGGAGTGGACGCTCCTGTTCGGGGCCGCCGTGGTCGTGCTCTTGTTCTTGGGATCGCGTGGCGGGTAGGGAAGCGTCGTATCCGGCGTCACGGACTGCCTCGACCAAAGAGTCAAGTTTTGTGACCGCGGGCTGATAAACGACGCGTGCCGAGTGCGTCATGAGGTTCACGCTTGCTTCCGCAACCCCATCGGTTTCGCGCAGCGCTTTCTCGACGTGTACCTGGCAAGCGGCACAGGTCATACCCTCGACATCGAGGGTGACCGTTTGTGGGGTGGTCTCGGTCAATGCTGCTCCGCGAGGGCGGTGTATCCAACTTTGGCGATCGCCGCAAGCAGTTGCGCAGGATCTTCCGACTGCACGCGAGCTCCACCGATGCGGACTTCTTCTACCACGGTGTTGGGAACGCGCTGCAGAGCCTGAGTAACGCGCCCGATGCAGGCGCCGCAGTGCATGCCGTCTATCTGTAATGTGATTTCGCTCATGAATAACTCTATCTATTATCGATGCTTGTGCGAGGGAATCGATGCAATCGCGACTCATCAATCGCCCGATGCAAGAAAGCGATAGCCTATGCCGCGGACCGTTTTCAGATACCGCGGTTCCGAAGGCTCGTCCTCGATGTATCGCCTCAAGCGGACGATGAAGTTGTCGATCGCGCGCGTGTCCGTATCCTCACGCACGCGCCACACCTGCTCCAGCAGCTCTTTCCGTGAGATGATACGTCCCTGGTTGCGTACCAGGTACCGCAGCAGGTCAACCTCCATCAATGTGAGCCGGATGGTCCGTCCCAGCGCCGTGACTTCCAGATTTTCGAAGTCGATCCTGCGCCCGGCAAACTCGAATGCGCGAAGGTCGTCCTTCGCATCCGAGTTTGCGTCCTCCGGCCGATGCCACTTCAGGCGGCGCAGCAGCCCGTTCAGCCGCGCCAGCAGAATTGAGAGATCGAAAGGTTTCGGCAGATAATCATCGGCTCCCGCCCCGAAACCCTCCAGCACATCTTCCGGTCGGCCACGTGCAGTCAACATTAGAACCGGCACATAGTTCTGTCCGGCGCGCAGTTCCGTCACCACCTCAAAGCCACTCTTGCCGGGCAGCATCACGTCGAGCAGAATTGCGTCGAAGGGTTCTCTCGCAAGCCGCGCCAATGCACCTTCGCCGTCGCCCTCGATCGCAGCCTCGTAACCCTCGGCCTGCAGATTGAAGAGTAGCCCCTGGGCGAGATGCGCCTCGTCTTCGACGATGAGAATACGCAGCGCAGTGCTCATTCCGCTTTCTGCTCCTGTTCTTTCAAGGCCGGCCGCAGCACGCGCGGCAACTGCACGCTCACGGTCGCGCCACGTCCCTCACCGGGACTTTCGGCAAACGCGTCGCCTCCGTGCTGCCGGGCAATGCTGCGCACGATAAACAATCCCAGGCCGGTGCCCTTAGTCTTGAGAACGTTACGCGCGGGTACACGGTAGAAGCGCTTGAAGATCCGCTTGAGCTGCGAGGCGGGAATGCCGATGCCCCGGTCTGTGACCGTGAGCACGACCCACGCTTCATTCCTGACCGACAGATTCACCCGTATCTCCACCGTTTTTGGAGAGTACTTCACCGAATTGTTCAGCAGGTTCAGCACTACGCTTTCGAGTTCCTCGCGATTGCCCCGCACCATCATAGGCGTTGACAGGTCGGCTTGCTCGAAGACAATGGCTCCCTCGTCGAGGTGATGCCGCGCTCGCGTCCGGTCGATGCACTGGATCACGAGCCCCTGCATGTCCACAGGGCGTCTTACCTGGTTTCGCGTCCGTTGTCCCAGCTCTCCGGCCTTGAGAACCTGCTCGACGGTGGCGAGCAGCCATTCGGTGTCCTGGAGCATCATTCCGTAGAATTCGCGCCGTTTCGCTTCCGGCAGATCGCGCCGCTGCAAGGTTTCGAGATAGAGCCGTATGGACGTGATCGGCGTTTTCAGCTCATGCGTCACAGCGTTCAGAAAGCTGTCGTGCCGTTCGTTGCGTCTTACCTCCCGCACCAAAAAAATAGTGTTGAGCACTACGCCGGCGATGAGCAGCGCGAAGAAGGGGATGCCGATAAGCATCGGCGCCAAGCGTCGCCAGTTGAGGATGATCCAGCCCACGTTAAGAGCCACAGCGGCCCCCAGCATGCATGCTCCGAGGAGGATGAAGAGGATGGTGTTGCGTTTTCGCCCGCTGATTCTCATGGGTGCAATCGACACGCCGCGCAATAAAAATCGCCCGCTCGGAAAAGTGTACCGGGCGGGCGACGGAATTGTTTGCGGCGGGAGCTTCTAAGCTACTCCTGCCGGCTTCGGATCCTTTGGATCGAACTGGGCAATCTTGACGTCCCAGGCCAGGCCGAGTTTCTTGAGCAGCCAGATGCCGTAGTAGTTCGGATCTATCTCGTACCATTTCAGGCCGTGGCGCGCGGAAACAGGATGCGCGTGGTGATTGTTGTGCCAGCCCTCACCGCCCGTGAGCAGCGCAACCCACCAGCTGTTGCGCGAATGATCGCGGGTTTCAAAGCGGCGCGATCCCCACATGTGCGTCGCGGAATTCACCAGCCAGGTGGCGTGCAGGCCAAGGGTCACGCGCAGGAAGATTCCCCACATCACGCAGGACCAGCCGCCGATCGCAAGCAGGATAAGCCCGACGACCACCAGCGGAATCCAGTGATATTTGCTGAGCCAGACGTGGAACTTGTCGCGAGCAAGATCGGGAGCGTAGCGCGAAAGCATGGCGGTCTCATCGTGCATGGAGACGCCGCACATGATCCAGCCCATATGCGCCCACCATCCGCCTTCGGTCGGCGTATGCGGGTCGCCTTCGTGATCGGAAAGCTGGTGATGCACCCGATGGGTCGCTACCCAGAAGATCGGTCCACCCTCAAGCGAAAGCGTCGCGCCGATGGCCATGATGTACTCGACCCACTTGGGAGTCTTGTAGCCGCGATGCGTCAGCAGGCGGTGGTAGCACATGCCGATGCCGAGGTTCGAGGCCCATACCCAGAGGATGATGGAGCAGATCAGAGCCTTCCAGCTGAACATGAAGAGCGCGGCGACCGCGCCAATGTGAAAGAGGACCATGAAGACGATGGTGATGGTGCTCAGGGTCCCGCCTTGCGCGGCGCGGCCCAGCACCGGACCTTTTGTTTCTGTCCGCAGGTTTGCGGCGATCTTCGGCGAATTCCGGTCGCCGGCAATAGCGGGCTTATCAAGCAGCTCGACTGACATGGAGTCTTCTATCTCCCTGGGTTCTGAATCTGTATCTTGACCGTATCAGTACTGGGTCGAGTTACTATGTAAGACTTTTGTAATGGTCGTGGAATGAAAAACCGCAGTTCGGGTGGGCCTTGTTTCAGGCTGGTTCTGCGAGAGGCCGCATGGCGGGTTCATACTTTGTTAATCTCAACCGCAGACGATCAACCCTATGTGCTCTCGCGCCAACTGGTTTGTGATTCTCGGCATCTTTGCGGGGCAATGCCTAGCCACTGCGCAGTCGATCAACCTTCCTACGAGCAAGCAGATTCTGGAACCGGTGCCGGGCTTTCCCGAACGCCTGAACAGCCTGCCGATGGGGGTGGCGTGGTCGCCGGATCATCGCTTCCTGGCGCTGATCAATGCCGGGTATGGGACAGCAGAGTCGAATTATGCCCAGTCAATCGCGATTCTCGACACGGCGAACTCGCAGGCGGGAGATAAGAATGCGAGTGTTGCAAAGCTCAGCGATTTTCCCGATGAGCGGACGGTCGTCGGCTCGGCCCAGACAGCGTACTCGGGAATTGGGTTTTCGCCGGATGGGGCACACCTCTATGTCAGCCTCGACTCGCTGACGGCGCCAGAGGGCGGTGACGCCAGGCACACTGGCAATGCCATAGCCGTCTATGGCTTCGCGAATGGCGCTCTCACGCCGGAACGCCTGATTCCCATTCCATTGCAGCATCTTGCCGCCGGCCGCACGCAGAACCAGATCGGCAAGCCACTTCCCGAGGGAGTCGCGATACCGGTTCCGACTGGACTCGCAGTGGTGAAAAGCGCCCAGGGAAAAGAGCAGATTGTTGTGGCGGATGAGTTTTCCGACGACGTTCTGCTGGTCGATGCCGCGTCGGGTAAGGTTGAGACGCGCTTCGATCTGGCGGACCACCCCACTGTGCCTTCGGCTTATCCGATTGCGGTGATTGCAACGAAGGATGGCAGCCACGCATTCGTTGCCCTGTGGAACGGCTCGGCCGTAGCCGAACTCGATCTTCGTGCAGCGAAGATAGTGGACAAGCTGCCTCTGCTTCCACCGTCGGTGGCCATTCGTCCGAGCTCTCACCCCATTTCGCTCGTGCTGAGTCCGGACGAGAAGATGCTCTACGTCGCGCTGGCGAATCGCGATCTGGTTGCCGGGGTGAAGCTCGGAGGAAAGGCGATGCAGTTGGTGCGGCTCTATGAGCCTCGGCTGCCGGGACAGACTTACTTCGGCGCGATGCCCGACTCGGCCGCGCTCTCCGATGACGGAACGATGCTGTATGTAGCGAACTCCGGCACGGACTCGATTGCTGTGTTCCATACCAAGCCGGCGAGCCTGGTAGGTGCGCCTGAGAAGCCGATCGGGTTCATCCCGACGGAGTGGTATCCGACGGCGGTTACGGTGAAGGAGAACAAGCTCTATGTGGCCACGGGGAAGGGTCGCGGGACTGGACCCGATGGCGCTCCGCAGGCAGAGCCGAGGGTTCCACAGGCGGATGAGGCAAGGCGCTTGAAGGGGCCACACACGTACATTGCGACGCTGCTCTATGGATCGCTGGCGAGCATTGACCGCAGCGAGGCCGAGAAGGATCTGCCTGCGCTTACCAAGCAGGTGATAGCCAGCAACATGATGGAAGCGGCCGACAATCATGTGGAGTTCACGACAGGAAGCAACCCCATCCATCACGTGATCTACATCATCCGCGAGAACCGGACATACGATCAGATACTCGGTGATCTGGGCGTGGGCGACGGCGATCCATCCCTGACCATGTATGGGAAGGACGTTACGCCGAACGTGCACAAGCTGGCGCTGCAGTTCGGCGTGCTGGACAACTTCTACGACTCGGGCGAAGTTTCTGGCGATGGGCACATGTGGTCGACGGCGGGGATCACCAGCGACTACAACGAGCGCAACTGGCAGCAGGCTTATCGCGGGGACGAACGCACCTATGACTTTGAGGGAGTCGTTCAAAACGGTTATCCGATGGAGGAGAAGATATCCGACATCAATGAGCCGGAAAGCGGCTACCTGTGGACCGATCTGCGGCGTCAGGGCAGGACGCTGTACCACTTCGGCGAGTATGTCTCGACGAAGTTCTGCGACGATTCGGGCGAGGCTCCGAAGCAGAAATCTCCGCTCGAAGGCACACCCG
>JABCZC010000022.1 GCA_013289875.1 Acidobacteriota bacterium
CATTTCCTGCAAAATCGACCCATTCGAGAAAGTGAGCGACCTCGTCGGCCCCGATGCCAAGAGTGATCTCGAGAACTTCCTCGCTGGTCACTTTGCGCGAGAGACTCGCATAGAGACTTGAGCCGCCTTGTTCAATCGTGCCAAAGTGGAATGCGGCGGTGTTCGCGATTACCTGAATATGGTTGGCGTTGCCGAAATCTGCATCCGTTATTGGAATAGCCGTACGGTTGGTAATGGTAACTGCCTGCGGAAACGTGGCGCCAAGATCAGGGTTTGTTGTGCTGCGATAGCGGATGAACCAGCTTGTGTCTACGTTCAGATGCATCAGATTGGTAAGGCGCCCGATATCCTGTGCTCCCGTCGCCTGGCTTCCTTGCAGATTTCGGAATTCATCGAGGTCGGCTGGTTCCTCACCTTTTGACTCCAGATAGGCGTTCAGGAACTCCGCGTGGCTCACTTCGTCCAGCGTGTTGCTGGTTATGTATTGCGCGCCGTCGCCATCGAGGTTCAGGAAGGCAGCCTGATAGCTGTTTCTGGGTGGCGCCTGGACAACCTCCGGAGGAAGTTCTCCAGGGGTGATACCAGCCAGTTCCGCGTACTGTGTCCATAGGTCGCTTTCGATGAGTTCTGCCGCAGCGAGAAAACGAAGAATCGCCGCATCTCCCTTGGTCAGCCGGCCATTGTCTTGCGCGAAGGCTGACTTTCCTGTGGTTAGTAATCCGGCACCTATTGTGGCTGCGCCCCCTGCCAGCATTCCGCTTTTCATAAATGAACGGCGGTTTACTGGACGCTTCGCAATGCTTTCAATCTTCTCCATGCTGCTCCTCCACTAGCTGAGTGGGCTTGATACAGCTGCCCGATTGAACGGTAGGCGTTCGCGAAGGAAGAGTTGCCACGGAGAGGTCTGGAGACCGTCTTATTGTTGTAAGGGTTATGTCACTCGAAGAGTTCGAGTAAGTTAACACAATGTTAATTGCCGGCAACTAAAGGATCGAGCTAAACGAAACTCAAGTTAGCCATGACGTTGACGGAGAAACGACTAGCTTTCGGTTGTCTCCATCAGTACTCATCGTTCGCATTTCTAACTGTCGAGACTTTGAAGCTCCATCAATGCTTCGCGGCATTCTGCAGCGCAGCCCACTCTTCGTCGGTCGCGACGGAAACAGCTCCGTGAGCAAGCGCAAACTGAAGGAAGCCGTCGGGAGCGTTTCTAACTTCGAAGATATTTGCGAGACGCATGGATGAGATTTCTTTCCAACGTATGCCGCTGAGGTTCGCAGTTCGCAGATCCGCATCAGTGAGGTCGACACGCGCCAGATTCGCTGAACTGAGATTTGCGCCATTGAGGTCCGCTTCAGAGAGGTCGGCATCGGCAAGTTGCGCACGCTCAAAGTTCGCATTGCGAAAGTTTGCCGAGCGAAGATTGCAAAAGATGAGATTCGAGGAGCGAAAGACACTTTCCCGCAAGTCCGCGGCTTGAAACGAGCAGCGGCTGAGTCTTGCGTTTGATAGCTGAACGCCCTGGAGAAACGCCAGGGAACCATCGAGTCCAGTCAGAGCCACGTGATCCAGATTCAACTCCTGCAAGGCCTCGATTCGGCCACCGCTGCCGCCCTTGCCTTGCGCACTGTTGATAACCGCCCAGGCGGCGTAGTGTCTCTGCCGAGTGCGGTCTGCACTGCCTGCGAAATAAAAGATGACGGCGATCAGCACAGAAAAAGTGCCCAGGTTCTCAAGAATTTCAAGCAGCGCCCAGTTGCCGAGCGCCCAGGCCGCCCACTCCATGCACCAGTCGATTTTCAGCAGCGCAAGGCCCAAGGATGGCTGGCGCTGTCCTCGTCGTTCGGCCCAGCTGGGCGGAGGGAGGGGCTGGTATCGTCGGCGCATGCGATTTATTGTCCACGATCGGTCTTGTTGTTGAGAAGGCCGAGGGGTGTGCGACGACTGTGAAGCGACCCCGAAATTCAAAGCGCCCGGGCTCCGATTAAGGAACCCAGGCGCTAGAGCAGCCCTCCCCCAGAACTGCCCACGCTGCGAAGGTATTGCTTTGCAGGCCTCCTGGCAAGAAATCTTAGGTAATCCTAAGGTAATACAGCTTTTACGTTACGGGAGTGGTAGTGCCCCAGCGGACATTTCTGCGGGGTGATTTTCGATTTCGCAGTGGAGGATTTCCACCGGGCCGAGACCGGAAATTGCCTGCCGCACGCGAGCTTCTATGGCATCGATTGCACCGGAAGATTCGACGAGGAGGAGCACAGCAGGCCCTGCTCCGCTCAGTGCGACGCCGAGGATACTTTCCGAACCAGAGAGCGGCAGAAGGCGCGGGAGCAGCGGGCAGACTTTGCTGCGATAGGGTTGATGCATTCGGTCACGCATGGCTTCCGCGATGAATTCGCCGCGTCCGGTGGCGAAGGCCGCAGTGAGAACGGCGACACGCTGCAGGTTAGCGACGACATCGGCGCGGTTGTAAGCCGGCGGGAGAACGGCTCGAGAGGCTGCGGTGGCGAGAGGCTTCTCGGGTATGGCGACGAGCGCTTCCCATGCAGAGGGCGCCGGTAGAGAAACAGCGCGCAGCTTGACTCCGTCCCAGCAGCCGGCGACGAAGCCCCCTAGCCAGCAGGCGGAAGCATTGTCGGGGTGGCCTTCGAGTCTGGTGGCTTCGGTGAGAATTCGTTCGCGATTCCAGCCAAGCCTGCCGAAATGCGCAGCAAGCGCCACGCCGGCAAGACGCACGGCGGCTGAAGAACCGCAGCCCATTCCGAGCGGGATCCCGTTGTTGACCTCGAGAGCGAGTGGTCGGAGTTCGCGATTATTCGCGGCGAGAGTCTTGCGGTAGACGTCGAGAAGCAAGTTGCGGTCGATCGCTCCGCAGACCTCCGGATTGCGGCCGGTGGCGCGAATGGAGAACGCCTCAGCTTCGCGGGCGTCGATTTCGAGATAAAAATTCAGGGCAATCGCGAGCGTGTCGAAACCTGGACCGACGTTCGCCGATGTTGCGGGCAGACGCAGATGAAGTTCCGTTGCGCCTGAGATTTGTTCTCCGATTGCCTGTTCTGTCATTGCGCGGCCCGCTCGAGAGCGCGGAGGACCTGGTCGACGTCCGCCTCGAGCTCGACAGTGTTGCGGCGCGTGGAGTCGATCTCTGAGCGGAGCGTTGTCAGCTCATCGTCGCGAAGCAGATCGCCGCGATGGTATTGGATGGTGTAGTCGGAGTCCTTGAGGGTGTGACCGGTGAGCAGCAGCACTACGGTTTCCGATGCCTCGATCTTCCCTGCCCCGATGAATCTCTTCAATCCAGCCAGTGTGACGGCGGACGCGGGTTCGCAGCCGATGCCTTCGGCTCCGATCTCAGCCTTGGCTAGGGCGATCTCAGCTTCCGACACCTGCTCGACCCAGCCTCCGCTCGCATGGACGACGCGGACGGCTTTGCGCCAGGACGCGGGATTGCCGATGCGGATGGCGCTGGCGCGTGTGTGTGCCTCGACGGGCGTGATCGACTGGCCGTCGTTGGCCTGCATGCTGCGATAGAGCGGATTCGCGCCTTCAGCCTGCACGACGGAGATTTTTGGGACGCGGTCGGTGAGGCCGAGGTGCTTCATCTCAAGAAATGCCTTGCCGAGGGCGGAGCTGTTGGCAAGGTTGCCGCCGGGCACGATGAGATGGTCAGGAACCCGCCAGTCAAGTTCCTCGGCGATTTCCAGGGCTGGCGTTTTTTGCCCTTCAAGGCGATACGGGTTTACAGAATTGAGCAGATAGACCGGCGCGCGGCGGACAATTTCTGCGAGTACGCGCACACAGCCGTCGAAGTCGGTGCGAAGCTGGCAGGTGAGCGCGCCGTAGTCGAGGGCCTGCGAGAGCTTCCCCCAAGCGATTTTGCCTTCAGGGATGAGCACCAGGCTGCGCATGCCGGCACGCGCGGCGTATGCAGCCATTGCAGCCGATGTATTTCCAGTAGAAGCGCAGGCAACCCAGGCAAATCCCCGCTCGCGCGCGACGGAGAGGGCGGCGGTCATGCCCGTGTCTTTGAACGAGCCAGTCGGGTTCATGCCCTGATGTTTGGCATAGAGGCTGGCGATGCCGGTCGCGCGGGCGGCCCGATAAAGGGCATAGAGCGGCGTGTTGCCCTCGCGAAGGGAGACAATGCTGTCTTCGTCGCGCAGGATGGGCAGGAGATCGCGAAAGCGCCACACTCCGCTTTGGTCTTTGAGATCGGTGGAGGTGCGACGCTCTTTCCAGAGCCAGCGAAGGGCGCTGGGGTTGGGAAAGTTACGCTTGGCTGAGGTGCCTGCTTGCACGCTCCATGCAGGATACTCGACCTCGAACAGATCTCCGCATTCCGCGCAGCGGAAATTCTCTTTCAGATCTTCGTGCGCGATCACGCGAGCGCATCCGGTACAGCGCAATTGGTGGGTGTCCTGCATCATGCTGATTCTCTTCAGAATACCAGTGCGCCCCCTGACCACTCAGCCAGAGGGGTTATTGAACAGGGTCAGCGATTGGGGTCCGATTCGTATAAACCTGCCGGCAATTTCATATAAAATCGTCTCGTGGCTTCTCTGTTGACACCTCGAGCGGCAGCACTGCGTCTGGGAATTTCCTATCCAACGATCAAACAGTGGATTTATCGGGGAAAGATCAAGACGGCAAAGACACCGGGCGGGCACTATCGGATTCCCGAGGCGGAGTTGGACAGCTTTCTGCACAAGGCGAAGCGTCCGGATACTCCGAGGCGGGAGATGATGCGCAGTGTGAGCGGGCGCAACCAGCTTACGGGCCGCATTGTGGAGTTGAAGTACGACGGATTGCTGGCGCAGGTGAAGCTTTCGATTGGCGGCCAGATTATCACGTCGATTATTACTGCCGAGGCCGCCCGCGAGATGCAACTCGAGATAGGTGAAACCGTCGCGGCGCTGGTGAAATCGACCGAGGTGATGGTGCTGCGTGTTTGAGAATCGGCGGGGGTTCCTCCTTGCGGCGATAGCCGTGATTACGCTGCCGTTGGCCGCGCAAACGACGTCAGCGGCACCACGGGCGCTGCGCATCGCTGCGGCGGCGGATTTGCAGCCCGTGCTTCCGGATGTTTTAGCCAGGTTTACGGCAGACGGCAACATTCATGTTGACGTCACGTATCAGTCATCGGCCACCCTGGCAACGCAGATCATGAACGGCGCACCATTCGATCTTTTTCTGGCCGCGGATTTGAGCTTTCCTCAACGGGTGATTGCGGCGACGCTTGCGGAAGAAGCGCAGCCGATAACCTATGCGCGCGGCACGCTAGTGTTGTGGACGAGGAATGACTCCCGTTTCAAGAATCTTTCTATGGATTCGCTGCGCGATCCAGATTTGAAATCGCTGGCGGTTGCGAATGCGGAGCACGCTCCTTACGGGCGCGCCGCTCAGGCGGCGCTCAAGCATCTCGGGCTGTATCAGCAGGTCGAATCGAAGCTGGTGATTGCCGAAAATATTGCGCAGACGGCGCAGTATGTTGAATCGGGAAATGCGGAGCTGGGGCTGATATCCCTCACCTCGGCGCTGACTCCCCGCCTGAAGGTGAGTGGGCACTGCGTAGTGGTTCCGCAGGATGCGTATCCGCCGATCTTGCAAGGCGCGGTGATCGTGAAAAGGGCAGGCGCGAATTCGGCCGACGCGCATCGTTTTCTGGATTTTTTGATGTCGGCTCCAATTCAAAGCCAGCTTGCCGATCGCGGCCTGGCTCCAGCGAAATAGGCGATGGATCTTCAGGCGCTGGCTCTGACTCTCCGGCTCGCTGTCGTCACAACGGCGCTGCTTCTCGTGATCGCTGTTCCTGTTGCTTACTGGATCGCGTTCTCTGGATCGCGTCTGCGTGCTTTGGTAGAGGCTGTCTCTACGCTGCCGTTGCTGCTGCCACCGACGGTGCTGGGCTTTTATCTGCTGGTGCTGCTGGGGCCAAGAACACCTTTTGGGCGAGCGTGGATTCAGCTTACCGGTCACCCGCTGGCGTTTTCGTTTACCGGTCTGGTGGTTGGATCGGTGATCTATAGCTTTCCATTTGCGGTGCAGCCACTGGTGGCTGGATTCTCAGGCGTTGACACCGCATTGCTGGAGCAGGCTCGGCTGCTGGGCGCTTCGCGGTTGCGCCTGTTGCGCGCAGTGTTGCTGCCGCTCACGGCTCGATCTGTTTTGACGGCTGCTGTGCTGTGCTTCACGCATACCGTCGGCGAGTTCGGCGTGGTGCTGATGATTGGCGGAGATATTCCGGGGGCTACGCGAACGCTGTCGATTTCGATCTACGACCAGGTGCAGGACTTTGCCTATACGCAGGCTAACCGAACTGCGCTGGTGCTGGTGGTGATCTCTGTGGCCGCGCTGGTGCTGCTGTATTCGCGGCGGCGTCATGGCTTGAGCGAGGCACGGCATGGTTGAAGGCACAATACTCCGGGCGGATGTGCGGTACGGCCGAGGCGCTTTCGTGCTGGAGGCGCGCTTCGAGCTGCGATCCGACTGGACGGTTCTCTTTGGGCCTTCCGGCGCCGGAAAGACGACGCTGCTGCGTATCGTCTCCGGATTGATTGCGCCGGATCGCGGGCGGATTTCCCTGGAGCAGCGGGTGCTGGTGGACACTGATACGCGATTGTCAGTTGCGCCGGGGCGGCGGGGGATCGGTTTCGTTACCCAGCAAGCGGCGCTGTTTCCGCACCTGACGGCGCAGGCAAACGTGGCGTTCGGGCTGCAATCGCTGACCGATGATAGGCTGGAAGCGCGGGTTGGCGAGATGCTGCAATTATTCGACGCTGAATCGCTGGCGGATCGCAAACCGGACCGGTTGTCCGGAGGCGAAAAGCAGCGAGTTGCGTTGGCTCGGGCGCTGGCTCCGCAGCCGGCGCTTTTGCTGCTCGATGAACCATTCGCGGCGCTGGATGCCGCCGCCAGGAGTGCGATCGCCGAGAGTCTGCGAGCGAGCGGGGTGCCCGTTTTGTATGTCTCGCACGATCTGGCCGATGCGTGGCAGATGAATGTCGACGCGATCGTGCTGGAGGCTGGGCGGATTGAAGCTCAGGGTCCGGCGCGAGACGTGCTGGCTCCGTATCGGGAGCGGGTGCTCGAACAGCTTGGGATGGAGCGCAGCGTCAGAGCTTGAATTCGGGGCCCAGCGTTTCCGCCCCCAAGAAAACGGGTTCGGGCTCAAGACGGATGCGGAACTGTCGCTCGACTGCGGCGACGATTTGATCGCGGAGAGCGAGGATGTCGGTGGCCTTCGCGTTTCCTCTGTTGATGAGGGCGAGGGTGTGGCGGCTCGAGATTCCGGCCGGACCCAGTGCATAGCCCTTGTGAAAACCGGCCTGCTCCACCAGCCAGGCGGCTGGCACCTTGAAGAAGCCTTCTCCTGCTGGATAGCTCGGAACGGCAGCAACAAATTTAGCCGCAATGCGTGAGAAGCGTTCCGCGCCAATGATGGGATTCTTGAAGAAGCTTCCTGCGCTGCGGCAGTCGGGATCGCCGTCGGCGATGAGCATCCCTTTCTGGTGACGAATGCGTCTGACGGCACTGCTCACTTCACCAAGAGAGGGCTCGGATGCTCCGGCAAAGTGCTTTTTCAGATCCAGGTAGGCGAGATGGGCAGGACCATCTTTTCTGAGAGCGTAGTCGACGCGCGTGACGATGTATCGTCCGCGCTGAGTCGAGTTAAAGATGCTGCGACGGTAGGAGAATTTGCACTTCGCCGGCGGCAAATCCTTGACTTCGAGGCTATTTAGATCGAGCACACGGACGGCAGCGATGGTTTCGGCGACTTCCTGTCCGTATGCTCCAACGTTTTGGACCGGCGTGCCACCCACAGTGCCAGGGATGCCGGCGAGGCATTCGACACCGCCGTAATTTTGTGCAACAGCGTAAGTGACGAATTCGTCCCAGTTCTCACCGGCTCCAACGCGGAAGAGGTGATAGGCCTGCTCGATTCCTCTCAAAGCGATATGGAGCACCAACCCGGGAAAGCCTTCGTCGGAGACGAGAAGATTGCTCCCTCCGCCGAGGATGAAGAGCGGCAGATTACGGCTGCGCGCGAAGTCGGTGGCCTCAAGAATCTCATCTTCGCTCGTCGCCTCCGCGAACCAGCGTGCTGGGCCTCCGATCTTGAAGGTCGTGTAGGGAGCCAGCGAGACGTATTCGCAGAATTGCAAACTCATCGGCTTTTCCTGCTGGATTTCAAGTTCTTAGGGATATCGCGACCACCGTATAAAACGCGGACAATAGTCACCGTTCGAGCCTCGATGCGAAAGGCTATTGAAATGCGTCTTTCAAATCCCACTACGCGGACGCCGCGCGAGACGTGATACCAAGCCGTACCACGTTCTGGAAAATGGCTCAATGTCAGGCAAAAATCGCGGATGCGCTCAAAGTAGGCAAGAGCCCGCGACGGGTCGCTTTGCCCGGCGATGTAGTCATAAATTGAAGCCAGATCAGCCTGCGATTTCCTGCTGAACTTTACTTTGTGAATCACGCCGATTTTCGCGTCCGCCTGGCATGATGGGCATAGATGGCAGCGGTGAGTTCCTCGGCCGAGACGACTTGAGAAGGATCAGCATCGATCTCTTCACACACAGGGACAACTTCTTCTCTCAGCCACCGCTCCATCGCCTCGTCACGCTCCTGCAAGGCTCGAAGACCGGCGCGCACAACTTCGCTGGCGGAAGCGTAGGCTCCCGATTCAACTTTGCTATCGATATAGCGGGCTTGGACAGCCGGCAGACTGAAGGTTCGCTTTGCTGGCGAGGGCATGAGTTTTCTCCTCGACGTCAGTTTACCGAAATGAGTATGAAAAAGTCATACCGTAACCTAGCTGGTGACGACCTCGGAAAAGTCGGCGATGGACGAGAAGCTGCCGAGGACGTTGGCGATGAGAGCTAAACGATTGGCGCGAATGGCAGGGTCCTCGGCCATAACCATGACCTTGTCGAAGAAGAGATCGACATGGGGACGAAGGGTGGCGATTTGTTCGAGTGCGTCGCCGTAGCCGTCGGTCCGGATGGGATGAATCTTAAGCATCAAGAGGTTCATGTGGTCGTAGAGCGACCGCTCCGCAAGCTCGACGAGTTTGTCTGGATCGATAGTGCTATGACTGTCGACATTCGCCTGACGGAGGATATTCTTGATCCGCTTGAACGCTGCCGATATCGCGATGAAATCCTCGGAGCCGCGTACGGCGGTAAGGGCTTCGGCGCGTGCGATGGCATCTCGCACATCATCAAATCCAGGGGCGAGAACCGCATTGACCACGCCATAGGCGAAGCCGCGCACGTCACGGAGATAAAATTCCACTCGCTCACGGAAAAACGCACTAAGCTTGCCATCCTCCACAGCGAGCAAGTCCGAAATTCTCAGCGGCAGGCCTGACTCGGCGAGGATCTTCACAATGCCGTTCGCCGCACGACGCAGTCCGAAGGGATCCTTCGAGCCGGTGGGTTCGAGGCCGATGCCGAACATCGCGGCGATTGTCTGGAAGCGATCGGCGATGCCGAATATCTGGCCTTCGACGGTTGGCGGAATCGGGTCTTCTATTGCCGCCGGCGAGTATTGCCAGTAGATGGCTTGCGCGACGGTTTCTCCCAGGCCTTGAGCCCGCGCGTAGAGGCCACCAACGATGCCTTGAAGCTCGGTGAATTCCTTCACCAGCTCGGCAGTGAGGTCTGTCTTCGCAATGCGTACGGCGGTCAGGAGAGCAGCCTTCTCGAGATTTGTGCCGCGCACGGTGACAATCTCTGACAGGCGTTCAGCTATGCGAAGATTCGCCTCGGTCTTCGCGTAATAACTGCCTAAATCCTTTTGGAAGGTCACGGACTTCTGCATTTCGACGCGCTCTGTCAGCGGAATTTTCTGATCGACGGTCCAAAAGAATCGTGCGTCGTTGAATCTTGCGCGGAGCACGCGTTCGTTGCCGTGGCGGATGATCTCGTCGGCGTGTTCGCTGGGCTGAGTGTTCAGGACGGTCAAAAACCAGGGCGCGAGCTTGCCATGCGCGTCTTCAACGGCGAAGTACTTCTGGTGGTCGCGCATGACCGTCACCAGCACTTCTTCCGGAAGGGTGAGGTATTCGGGGTCGAAGCTGCCGAGCAAAACAGCGGGCCACTCGGTGAGATGTGTAACCGTGTCAACGAGAGCCTCGTCTTCGCGCCAGCGTGCTCCCGGGATGGTGCGGGTGGCAGCGTCGAGGCCTTTGCGAATGCGGTCGCGGCGGAGCTCGACGTCGGCGGTGACGTGCGCGGCTTCGAGGACGCCAAGGTAGTCCGTGGCGTGTTCGACCGTGAGCGCGGCGTCTCCGTGGAGGATACGGTGCCCGTAGGTGAGGTTGGCGGCATGGACTCCAGCAAACTCGACGGGGACGATGGCGTGGTCAAGCAGAGCGAGCAGCCACTTGAGTGGGCGGACGAAGCGCTCGGGTTTGCCGGCGCGCCAGTACATGTTCTTCGGCCAGTAAAGGGCAGCGAGCTCTTTCGGCAATTGCTCGACAAGAATTTCGGACGCCGAGCGGCCTTTGCGTTCAATGACTGCTGAGACGTATTCGCCCTTCGGTGTATTGATTTTCTGGAGAGCGGCGACTTCGACTCCCGCTTTTTTGGCGAAGGCGTGGGCGGCAGGCGTGGACTCGCCGTTCTTGAAGGCGATGTTCCAGGAAGGTCCGGTGAGCTGTTCTTGCGTGTCGGCCTGGGCGACAATGACTCCTTTGACCAGCACGGCGAGGCGGCGCGGCGTGGAGTGGCTGTGTGTTTCGTGACCGGCGTCGAGAAGGCGCTCGCGAGTGAGAACGTCTTCGATGCGACGGGCGAGTTCCCCCTGTGCGGCGGCGATCATGCGTGCGGGGATTTCTTCGAGTCCGATTTCAAAGAGAAAATTCATATCTGGTTTCTAGCTTTGCTGCGCGGCATAGGCCTTCGCGACTCCAACGGCCAGCGCTCGGATGCGAGCGATGACACCCACGCGTTCGGTGACGGAAATGGCGCCGCGGGCGTCGAGCAGGTTGAAGAGGTGCGAGCACTTGAGGCAGAGGTCGTAGGCTCCGAGGACCGGGAAACGGCGCTGTGCGGCCTGCACGTCTTCGGAGGGTGGAGGGGTCTCGTCTTCGTGCACGAGGCGGTCGTGGATCTTCTGACGGCGCTCCGCTAACTTTTCGGCATTGGGAGAGAAGCTGTCGCTATAACTTGCTAGCAGGTCCTGGCACTCGGCTTCGTAGAGGCGCAGGTGCTCCCAGAGCTTTTCGACCTCGGCGGCTTCGAAGTTATAGACGGAGAATTGCAATTCTTCTTCGAGCCGGATATCTCCGTAGGTGATTGCCTTGCCGGTCCTGGGATCGCGCACCCACACGATGTCATAGATCGACTCTTTGTCCTGCAGAAACTGCGCAAGGCGTTCAAGCCCATAGGTGATTTCGCCACTAATGGGATCAAGATCGATGCCGCCGCACTGCTGGAAGTAGGTGAACTGCGTAATCTCCTGCCCATCGAGCATCACCTGCCAGCCGATGCCCCACGCGCCGAGCGTGGGTGCCTCCCAGTTGTCTTCTTCGAACTTAATGTCGTGCTCGGAGAGATCGATGCCGATGGCTTCGAGCGAGGCGAGGTAGACCTCCTGAATGTCAGACGGCGGCGGCTTGAGGATGACCTGAAACTGCGTGTGCTTGTAGAGGCGATTGGGATTCTCGCCATAGCGGCCGTCAGTGGGGCGTCGCGAGGGTTGAGCGTAGGCGATGTTGATGGGCCGCGGTCCAAGGACGCGGAGAAACGTGTCCGGAGACATGGTGCCGGCGCCGACTTCGACATCGTAGGGCTGCTGGAGGATGCATCCGCGCTCGGCCCAGAAGGTTTGCAGGCGGAAGAGCAGTTGCTGGAAGGTGAGAGGCTCAGTGCGCGTAGAGATAGAGGAAGCCGTAATGGTTGCAGACACTTTTGATTTTCCGTTGACGGAACGCTACTGGAATTCTACAGGTGTCGGAGCAGGCCGGCGGATTACCAGCTTCATCCTCCCAGTTTGACCAGTGCGGCGACAGCGTGGAGTTTGCGTTCCAGGTGGCGTTCGAGGGCATGCATGGCGAAGCGGCGGAGGTCGGAGGCGCGGTTGCGGTGCCAGTCTTCTGACGCCAGGGCGGCGATGGGCGCGCGCAATATGTGGGCGGCAGTGGCGAGCGAGGCAGGTGCAAGTATCCGGCTGGCGGGGTGTTTATGGTCGACGCAGAAGAGCCCGTCGGACTGAAGACTGAAGTATGCGGCTTCGCCGGCAAAGGGCCTGTTGCAGACATTGCAGTGGGCCATGTCCGGCATCCAGCCCATGAGGCGGATGATCCAGAGGCCAAAGTAGGTTACGGGCAGCCATATCTGCCCCGCGCGGGTATGTTCGAGGACAGCCAAAGCAAGGCGAAAGACCGGATCCTGCGGATCGTGGTCGGGGAGGGTTTCTTCGAGCACCTCGGCAAAGAAGGCGAGGGCGGCCGCGCGGGCGTAGTCGACAGGTTCGGAGAGTGGAGAGGAAAGGATCTCGCAGGAATCGAGGCGGACGAGCTCCTGGCGCGGCTTTTCTACGTAGCTGGCCAGAACGTAGGTCATGGGCTCCAGGGCCCCGCCGAAGCGCTTGCGAGACTTGGAGGAGGATTTGGCGATGCCCTTGAGCTTGCCCTGATCGCGCGTGAAGAGCGAGACGAGCTGGTCGGCCTCATGAACGGGCCAGGTGCGAAGAACAAGGGCTTCAGCCTGGTGGGCAATCACTGGCTTTCAGAATAGCGGAAAGCAGGAGGACAGCTGTTGCTGCCGGCTCCAATCGCCGGCTCCGCATGGATAAATAACTAAAATTTGCCAAATTACTTTTCTTAATACTATTTTCCCTTTTTGAACCGGCCCGGTAGTCTTGATTGAGAGTACTAATCCCTCACATCCGAACCATATCGGCAGGGCCGCCAAAGATTTCAGTGTAGGGAGAAGGCTTTGTTTTCAACTCAATTTGAGGAGATCCATGTCAACTGAACTTCGTAATTTCCTGGCGTTGTCGTATCCAGAGCTGGAAGAACTGAACCTTAAGGCCAAGGAACAGCGCATGAAGCGCGTTGCGCCGGACAAGATTCAGGAAGAGCGGCTGAAGTATTTGACTGACCAAAAAGGCATTAAGGCCGTCACCGTACTGTTCAGCGACCTCGAAGGCCGCCTGCACATGCTGGACTACGACAAGAAATTTATCACCAAGAGTTACGACAACCTGACGTTCGATGGATCGTCGATTCGCGGCTTCACGGCGCAGCGCGAAAGCGATCTGCGCCTGGGAATCGACTGGGGCGCGTTTTATTTTGCGCCCGCCGACTTTTTTGGGCACGGCAAAGTGCTGGTTTTCGGCGAAGTCATCGACAAGGGCGGCTCGCCTTACTCGGCCGACATGCGCGGCGTGCTGAAGGGCTACGCCCAGGGCCTCTACGACAAACATGGCTACACGCTGAACGCCGCGAATGAGATCGAGGGCTTTCTCTTCGCCGGCCTCGACGCGGAGAAGCTTTTCCCTTCGACTGGCCACTTTGAATACGTCAATACCGGCGGGTATTACCATTCGCTCCCCGGCGATCCGCTGCGCAGCTTCATCGACACTACCGCCGAAGTACAGCGCGCCATGGGCTTTGAGAATGAGAAGGATCACCCTGAAGTCGCGCCATCACAGTTTGAAATTAACTACGGTTACGGCGAAGTTGTGGCAGCTGCCGACCAGATCCAGCTTTACAAGCTGATCTGCCGCCAGGTAGCCACCAAGCAGGGAATGACGGCCTCTTTCCTACCCAAGCCCGTCGTTGGCGTCAACGGCAGCGGGATGCACACCAACATGTCCATCAGCAAGGAAGGCAAGAACATCTTCTGGGATCCACAGGGAGAGGAAAAGCTGGCGTCGTTTGGCTGGGAATTTGTCGACCGCGTTCTGACTCACGGCAACGATATCTGCCTGTTCCTGAATTCGAGTGTCAATGCCTATCGCCGCCTCGATCCACACTACGAAGCGCCGAACCAGCTCAATGCATCGGCGGTGAATCGCGGCGCGATGGTTCGCATCCCGATCGGCAACGAGCGGTCGATGCGCGTCGAGGTTCGCGCGGTGGCTCCGGATTCCAATCCTTACCTGGTGATGTATTCGATCTTCAAGTCGGGTCTCGACGGTGAAACAGCGAAGATTCCCGACCTGCGGTCCGCCGGGCGCTACCTGCCGGACAACATCTACACGGCGCTTGAAAATTTCCGCAACTCCACCTGGGTAACGAAGCTGCTCGGCGAAGATGTGAAAGGCCGCTACGCGGACCTGAAGCAGGCCTCGGCGGATCGTTGCCCGCGCCTTCTGGGCACAAGCGTGAAGCCTTCGGAGGTGCAGTTCCACCACGAGGTTTACAACCAGTTCCTATGGAACCAGTTCTAGACTGTGCCGCCACGAAAAAGAAGACGCTCCGGCCATGTCCGGGGCGTTTTTGCGTTCCGAGCTACTTCAGTACGGCGCCAGCAGGAACGACGGCGGCGGAGACCACGATCTGCGTGGCATTTGACAGGTGAATATTCTTCTTCGCTTGAGTTAGCGTGGCAGAGGTAGCATCCTTCGGCGAACCGGAGAGGGTGAGTCCTTCGATGGGATGCGGACCTGCCGGAGCACCGTTCTGGCTGTTTTGGCCGTTTGATTTGTTGTCGCCTATTGTCCCGGGACGATATGAGCTGGGATCGTAAGTCTTGTCATCATTGCCGAAGGTGGGTGTGGTACTCGTGATGCTGACGATAGTCGCCTTGATGGGCAGCTCTTTGCCATTCTTGATCTGGAGCTTATCAATGGTGAGAACGAGCGTGGAGTCGCCTTTGTTTTCTGAAGGAGTCACCGAGTCTATACGGCCCTGAAGAAGGGAGCCGATGGGAACGATAGTGCCGTCATTGAGCTTTCCGGCTGTGGACACTTTCGCTGTAAAGGGATCGCCCGCTTTGGTCTTCTTGGCGTCAATGCCCTTATCGATGTTGGCCGCGAGATTGACCATCATAATGACCTGCGATGGAGCGGCGCTGTCGGCCTGGGGTGTGCTGGGTGTTTGCGCGGCAACGCACGAAACTGAGGCAAGAATGACCGCGAGGGTTGCTTTTTGTTTGAGCATAGTGACGAGTTTCCTTTTCTTACGGACGCTGCTCGGCGAGGCCGACAGTCGATCTTAAAGTCCCCTGCACCACGCGTCCAGTGGCGCGCCACAACGGGTCCAGCTACCGCTAAATCGGCCGCTTGCCATAGTCCAGAAGGTAGCCAGGCACATCATCAACATCGACGGGCAGGCGGGGATCCGGTAGAGGGACTCCAGTCTGCACATGAAAGGGCAGCACGCCAGCCCACACTTTGAGCGAGTAGTCTTCCTCGTCATCGAGGGGCGGGCCGGTTCGAACCTTGGCAGAAGCTTCGCTGATGGGCAGGGCGAGAACCTTGGTGGCTTTGAGTTCCTGCTCCGTCGGCCAGCGGACGTCGTCCCACCGCCCGGGCACGATCTGTTCGGAGATCGCGCGGAGTGCAGTGGTTTTTTCTTCGGATGACTCAACGAGGGTCGCAGTTCCAAACAAAACGACCGATCGGTAATTCATGGAGTGGTGGAAGGCTGAACGGGCGAGCACAAGGCCGTCGAGCAGAGTGACCGTGACACAGACTTCGACGCCCATAGCCAGCGTGCGAAGCATACGGCTGGCGGCTGAACCATGCAGGTAAAATGTGTTCCCGAGGCGTCCATAACCGGTGGGGATGACGAAGGGCTGGCCGTCGACCACGAAACCCACGTGGCACAGGAAGCCGGCGTCGAGAATGCTGTAGATCGTCGCTTCAGAATAGTCGCCCCGCTTGGGCAACCTCGCCACTTGCGTACGATTTGTCGGTGCGTCCTGGTTCATCCTGTCTTCCCTTCCTTCTCCCGCTTGTACCGGCTTCAGTTTAGCTGCGAAAAAGCAAAACGCGCAGCCTGAGAAGACTGCGCGCTGCAAGGCTCCGCGAAAACTTCTATCGGCCGAAGAACGTAGAGTTCTTTTCGGTATAGCTGGACCACTTTTCCGGCAGATCGTCCGCAGCAAAGATTGCCGACACCGGACAGACCGGAACGCAGGCTCCGCAATCGATGCACTCCACCGGATCGATGAAGAGCTGCTCCTGTTCGGCATTTGTTGCTTCGTCTTTCTTAGGGTGGATACAGTCCACCGGGCATGCATCCACACATGCCATGTCCTTGGTGCCAATGCAGGGTTCAGCGATTACATATGCCATGGGAGATCCTCTTCCAGTAAAGGGTGTTCAGACAGACTTATTGTACCGGACCGCGCGGCCGGAGAGATACGACTCCGGCGCAAAAAACCCGGTCGAGTGGATGGGGACTCAAGGCTTTATTCGCTGGGCGCGGCGGGCGGCAAATTCCGCGGGCGTGGGAATGGGTTCAAGGGCGTGCCCGGCAAACATGTAGCCAAAAAAGCCGAGGAGTTCATCGCGCAACAGACCATTGGTAGCAAGCACTTCCCTGCTGTCGAGACGGAAGAGACTGCCATCAAAGGTAGTCATGCTCCCCCCGGCTTCAAGGACGAGTAATGCCCCGGCGGAAGTGTCCCACGGATTGAGATTGAACTCCCAGTACGCGTCGACGCGACCGCACGCTGTGTAGGCAAGGTCGAGAGCCGCGGATCCTGCTCGGCGCACTCCATGGGAACGCAGCGTGAACTCCTGGTAGAAGTGGATGTTTGGATTGTCGTGGCGTTTACGGCTGGGAAAGCCGGTGGCAAGCAACGCCTCAGCCAAATCCGCGGCGCCGGATACGTGGATGCGCGTGCCATTGAGATATGCGCCTTTCCCCTTTTCCGTGGTGAAGAGTTCGTCTCGCAACGGATCGTAGACGATGCCCGCGATCAACTCTCCATCCTGTGACGCCGTCAGGTTGGGCGCACGGCGCTCAAGACCCATCGAGACGCAAAAGACAGGGAAGGTGTGGGCGAAGTTTGTGGTGCCGTCGAGAGGATCAATGTACCAGCGATATTCGCGATCCATGTTGGAGCGTGTGCCTTCTTCCCCATAGACGCCGTGCTCGGGAAAGAGCGCATGCAATCGCTCGTAAATGAGCTTTTCCGAGGCACGATCGGCCTCGGTGACCAGATCGACGTCGCCCTTGTATTCGGTGGCGACTCCCCGACGGTAGTAGTCGCGCAGAAGTGCTCCAGCCTCGACCGCGATGGCCGATGCAGGCGCTGCAAAGACAAATTCCGATGGTACGTTCAATGCGAATCCCCGTTGGGCGGATCGTCGACGCGGAAACTCTCTGATTGCTGGTTCTCTGTGTCGAGACCGGATGCAGTGGGAAGTTTGCGCACGCCGCGGCGGCGCACTTCCTCTCCCCGGCGAGCCAACTCGGTGATGGTCCGGATCTGATGCTTGTAGATGAACAGATTGGGCTTACCCTCGCGTGTGAGCCGGATCATGCGGTCGTCGAAGTACTCGATCCAGCCGGAGACGGTCTCGCCATCGTGCAACTTCACGGAGACACGAACCTGTTTTTCGCTGAGGAAGCGCAGATAAAGCGCTTCCTGACCGGTATCACCCGGAGGCGGAGACTTCTGACGCCGTCGGGAGGCGTTAAGGGGCGGCATATCGATATTGTAGCGGACGGCTGGTCGCCGGTTCGGGTTGCCTTGAGAAGAGGAGAGCCGCCTGGTTGTACGTGTTTCTACGCGGCCAACGCGGCTCAGCTCGGCGTTGATGTGTCCGAAGGCTGGCATTGCGGGCACCAATATGTCGACCTTGCTCCCGGATCTTGCTTGCGCATGAGGATCGCCGTTCCGCAGCGGCGGCACTCCTTGCCCTGCCTGCGGTAGACCCACACGCGTGCTGACGGATCCGCTCTGCTTGTGGTGCGACGAAGTCCGGTATAGGTGACAATTTGGTTGCCGGATGTTTCGGTGACGTTCGCGGCCATGAGCCGGCGCGCGGATTCAATGAGGCAGTCAATATCGCAGTCGGAGAGAGACGACACAAGCCGAAAGGGATGGATGCCGCAAACAAAGCAGATTTCAGATTTGAATACGTTGCCAATGCCGGCCATTACTTTCTGATCGAGGAGCACGTTGGCAATCTGCTCAGCAGCGTTCGCGCGAATGCGTGCCTTTGCTTCGTCTTCTGCGAAGCCGCCCTTCAGGAGATCGGGGCCGAGTTTCGGAATGGCCGAGCTGCGCTCAAGAGTGCGAGTGGTGTGGAATCGTGCGACCGGGACCGCGGAGGCAACAGCCTGGTACCTCTCCGTGCGAATGACCACGCGCATTTGGTTGCGAGGTACCCGCCAGCGCTCACCGGGATGATAGATGTGCCAGCTTCCGCTCATGAGCATGTGTGTGACGAGAATGAGATCGCCGGAAAAATAAATTAGCAGCCATTTGCCGCGCGATTCAACCTTCTCGATAAGCCGGCCGGTCACTGGAGTGTTGTCGTGCACGCTGGCAAGGGGCGCGTAGGCAGTCTCAAAGCCAGTGACAGTTGCACCGGCAAGTGCTTTGTGAAGGGCTCGCGCGGCACGGAAGATTGTGTCGCCTTCGGGCATGCTCTACTGGAGTTCCTTAGTTGCCGCAGACACGGGCGGGAGTATGCGCCGTACATTGAAGCCCATCGGTGCAGGCTGGAAACCGGCGTCGAGAAGAAAGCGCGCGAGCCAGTGTTCATGGATGGGGCGTCCGTTGATGGTGGAGACGAGCAGGCCGCCGCGATGATTGCTCTCGTCCTGCCGCATCGTTTCCTGCGCGCTGCCGGCGAGAAAAATGGCGAGGTCGCGAGCAGCATTGGAGCGGTCGGGCTCGTCTGCGGGTAGAAAAACCTGCAAGTTGGGATTATTGCGCCTCATATAGGCGATTAATTCTCCATTGCGCAATACGACCGATGCGCCGACGCTGCGCGTAAGCGAGCGCGCGGCTGCGTCAGCAATGTCAAGCTCATCTGTGCTATTTGAAGCAGATAGAAGCGGTGGCCAACGCAGGACAGCCCCATAAACGTTGGCAGGATCGGTAGCCGCGAGCGTCATGATTTCCGGCTTTTCGGGCTGCGCACTGTTGCGCAGAGAACGCAGAAGATCGACGGCGGAGGGCAGCGCGAATTGCGCCGCGCCCAGGCCGGCGACGAAGTATCCGCGCCGCACACGGCCACTCTCTTCGAGCGCCTTGAGAACTTCGTAAACAGCGCTGAAGCCGCCGGGAACGTTTTCCTGCGCCACGGTCTCGCGGCTTACGATGCCGTAGCGGTGAAGCAACTGTAGGGCGAGGGCGTGGCTCCATTCTGTCTGTGCTGCCGGAGTGCCGCGATCAGGCTGCATCACGAGAACCCAACGTCCCTGCGCGCTGGGTGGCGTGGTTCGTCGCGAGCGAAACGCAGGCAGGTTGTGCTGGCGCTTCGACGAACGCGCGGAGGATGGTCGCGCGACGTAGGAGCGAATGGCGTGGAAGGTATCGTTGGTGACGAAGCCGCGCCACACCAGGCTCCAAAGCGCATCGAGCGTTTCGCCCGGATAGCCTCCGCCCACCGAATCATGCAGTTGCGCAAAGAACATCGCACCGCTGTGTGTGAGCTGATCGACAACCGCCTGTTCCCTCTCGGTGAGCGGTACATCTTCGCGCGCGTTGCGCGGCGGCAGCAGCGTCGAGATTTTGTCGGCGAGGTAAAGACTGATGCGTCCGTCGCGCTCGCCCAGGGGATCGAAGCCGCACCAGACGACTTCCCCCGCAGCGATCAGGGTGTCGAGATCACCGGGAGAATATTTCTGGAGGCGCGCGGGCAGAATCGCCGATTCAACGAGCGATGCGGGCAGAGGCGCACCCTGCAGATTCTCGATGGTGTCGAGCAGCGCGTCGAGGCCCCGGCGCTTTTGCAGGACTCCCTGCCAATGTGTCTGCAGGCGAGCAAGCATATGCTGCTCGACGGGCTCGATTTCTTTGCGGAGCTTCGCGAGGGATTTTCTGCGAATCTGGCGCAGCACTTCTACATCGCACCACTCACGATGGACTCCGGCGGGGCGGAATCCTCCTTCGACGATGCGTCCGTCGAGCACGAGCGCGCGCAGAGCCACTTCTATTTGTTGCGCGTCGAGACCAAATCGCTGAGCCGCCTCCTGCGCGGTGAACGGTCCAT
Source organism: Acidobacteriota bacterium (assembly GCA_013289875.1). Lineage (GTDB taxonomy): Bacteria > Acidobacteriota > Terriglobia > Terriglobales > Acidobacteriaceae > Silvibacterium. Next base: position 20,140 of record JABCZC010000022.1, read on the forward strand.
GGGTGCGGGCGTAGCGGCGGACGATTTCGAGAACCGGCAAGGCGACAGGTTCCAGGAGGGATGCTACGATTCCCGGCGGCAGGGGAATGCCTAACGCATCGCGATAACGCGCGGCATCTTCAACGGCAATCAGTCGCTTCTCGCTGGCGATTTTTACTTCAAGGATGCGGCGTGCGCGCAGTAGGCGATCGAGTGATTGCATCAGGTCGGGAGAAGCGAGCCGTCGTGCGAGCTCTGCGCGCGACAAATCTCCCAGACGCAGCAACAGGTCGTGCATGCCATCGACGAAGCGGACTCGCTGCGACTCGCCGAGCGCCTGCAATTGCTCTTCGACCTCAGCGAGGGCATCGGCGTCAAGTAGCTCGCGCAGGTCGGCGTCGCCGAGCAGGTCCTGCAACTGCTCCTGGTCTATGGAGAGAGCCTGCGCGCGGCGTTCGGCGAGAGGCGCATCGCCTTCATAGATGTAGTTGGCGACGTAGCTGAAGAGCAGCGAGGACGCAAAGGGCGACGGCGTGCGCGAATCGGCAACATGCACGCGAATCTGGCGCTTCTCAACGGCGCGCAGGATTTCGAGAAACGCCGGGATGTCGAACACGTCCCGGAGACATTCGCGATAGGCCTCAAGCAGTATAGGAAACGACGGATAGCGCGACGCCACGGTCAGCAGATCGTAGGCGCGCTTGCGCTGTTGCCAGAGTGGCGCGCGTCCCTGGGCGCGTCTACGAGGGAGCAGTAAAGCACGCGCTGCGGACTCGCGGAATTTCGCCGCGAAAAGTGCCGTCGCACCGAGCTGGCGCAGAACAAGATCGGTGGCTTCGTGTGGATCAAGCAGCAGTAGATCGGGATCAGGCGCAGCGTCGGTGTCCGGAAAGCGCAGCACGAATCCGTCATCGGCCCACATGGTCTCGACATCGGGACCGCCTGCGGCGCGAATTTTTCCCGTGACGGCCATCGCCCAGGGCGCATGTATGCGGGCTCCAAATGGAGTAAGAACACAGACTCGCCAGTCGCCGAGCTCGTCGCGCACGCGCTCGATGACGACGTTGCGATCATCTGGCACCGTTACGGTTGCAATCTCCTGATCGGCCAGAAATCTAATGAGATTCTCGGCGGCCTGCGGATCGAGATCGTGCTCACGCACCAGTCGGCTAAGAGCGGCGTTGCGCGGCATCTCGCGCAGCTCGCGGACAAGCGCGCCGATGCGCCGACCGAATTCAAGGGGACGGCCGGCGACATCTCCATGCCAGAACGGCATCTTCCCCGGCTCGCCGGGAGCGGGCGAGACGAGAACGCGGTCGTGCGTAATTTCGACGATACGCCATGTAGATGCACCGAGGACAAAGGTGTCCCCGGTCCGACTTTCGAAGACCATCTCCTCATCGAGTTCGCCCACGCGGACGGGTTTGTCGGCGCCATAGAGGAATACTCCATAGAGGCCACGGTCGGGAATGGTGCCGCCGTTCAGGATGGCGAGGCTCTTCGCGCCTTCGCGGGGAGTGAGGATGTTGGCAACGCGATCCCAGGTGATGCGCGGCCTAAGCTCGGCAAATTCATCGGAAGGATAGCGACCAGCGAGGAGATCAAGGATGCCGTCAAACGTCGCTCGGGTGAGCGAGGCGAAGGGAGCGGCGCTGCGGACGAGAGTGAACAGCGCCTGCACGCCGATCTCGGGCGACGCGGGAGCGTGTCCGCGCTTGCGTGGGACAGCAAGGGCCGGTGGCTGAGCAACGGTAGCGACAATCTGCTGGGCAAGAACGTCGAGGGGATTGCGAAGGTAGCGCGTCGATTCGACCAGGCCCTCGTGCATGGCGCGCGTGACGGCGGCACAGGCGACGAGATCGGCACGGTACTTGGGGAAGATGACCCCGTCGCTGGTGGCTCCAACATGATGCCCGGCGCGGCCGATGCGTTGCATACCGCTGGCGACAGAGGGCGGCGCTTCAATCTGAATGACGAGGTCGATCGCGCCCATGTCGATGCCGAGCTCAAGCGATGAGGTTGCGACCAGCGCACGGATGGATCCGGCCTTGAGCTGTTCTTCTATCTCGGAGCGCTGCGCGGCGGCGAGCGAGCCGTGATGGGCGCGGGCCAGGGGCTCCGATATTTGCTGCTGCTGTGCGAGGTCGTTGAGCGCGCCGGCCAGCCGCTCGGCGGTGCGGCGATTATTAACGAAGATGAGCGTGGACTGGCGTTCGAGAATAATTTCGAGCAGACGCGGATGGATGGCGCTCCAGATCGAAGTGCGTTTGGGCCCCTGCGAGGCCGCGCCGCTGGGCAACTCTTCTACCTGCCCGAGCCGCGCCATGTCTTCGACAGGGACCTCGACCCTCAGTTCGAGCCGCTTGGGTTCGCTGGCGTTGATAATCGTGACGGGACGAAACTTCTGTGCGGTCTCCTCGTCGCTGGTCCACTCGTGTTCAGGCTCCGCGAGCGTGTCTTTTGCATTTGACTTCGGAAGTCTGGATGGCTCGACCCCGGCCAGGAAGTGCGCCACTTCTTCGAGAGGCCTTTGCGTTGCCGAGAGACCGATCCGCTGCAAGCGGCGTTCGGCGATCGCTTCGAGCCTCTCGAGACTGAGCGCAAGGTGGGCTCCCCGTTTCGTGGGGACCAGCGCATGAATTTCATCAACGATGATCGTTTCAACGCTGCGCAGAGAAGCAGCGGATTCCGACGTGAGCAGCAGATACAGCGACTCAGGGGTGGTGATAAGAATTTCCGCGGGATGACGCCGGAAGCGCGCGCGTTCACGCTGCGGGGTGTCGCCGGTGCGGATGCTGATTTCGGGAGTGTAAAAGGTCACGCCCTGCTGCCGCGCCATGTTGGCGATGCCGGCGAGAGGCGAACGGAGATTGCGCTCCACGTCTACTGCCAAAGCTTTGAGCGGACTGACGTAGACAACGCGGCAGCCTTCGGTTTCGGCGTTTGTGTTTGCATCCGGCTTCGCGATCGGACGGTGCAGCATGAGCCGATCGAGACACCAAAGAAATGCCGTCAGCGTCTTGCCGGTTCCGGTGGGAGCGAGGATGAGCGTGCTTTCGCCGCGCGCGATCGCAGGCCATCCAAGGCGCTGCGGGGCGGTGGGCCGATCGAAGACTGCGCGGAACCATTGCGCCGTCACCGGGTGAAAGAGAGCGAGAGCGGCATCGCCCGTGGATAGATCCGAGCCCGCTTTTGCGGCTTTGCGCGCGGATTTCTTTTTCCCGGTTTTTTTCGCTGCCTCGTTCGCCATCATCATGAGCACGCTTTCAACCACATGCATCGAGGATATTCCGTGAGCCCGTTTCCTGCGCCCGCAGATCAGACTTATTCGAGTAGCCTTTTCACGCGCTCAACCAACCCTTGCGCATCCACTGGAGCCCGCACCTTCGCGTCATTATCGAAGTAAACATAAACATCGCGGCTTGTGCTCTGCGGACCGGCCTTATCGCTTGCATGGTCTCCCTCCGCCTCGCCGCCCCTTGCCCAGGCTGCAACCCGTTCTGCCCAGTCGTCGAGCGATTTGTCATCATAGCCGCTCGTGTAGAGCACCTCTGACCCGTGCAGCCGGCAATATACAAAATCTGCCGTCACATCCATCAGGCGCGGCCACTTCACCGCATCGGCGCATACCAAAGCCACGCCATATTTGCGCAATAGAGCGATGAACTCCTCCGTGACGAAGCTCTCATGGCGTATTTCCATCGCGTGGCGAAGCGGACCCGGCACAACCGGGTCGAGGTAGGCACGCTTTTTCATCCAGGCGTCGCAGCCGCTTGCAAGGTCCGCAGCCTCCTGGGTCGTTCCCGGCAATTGCTTGAAAAACTCCTCAACGAGATCGGGCTGGAACTTGAAGGCTGGCGGAAATTGCCACAGGATCGGTCCCAGCTTCGACCCTAAAGCCAGCAGGCCGGAGGCAAAGAAGTTTGCCAGCGGCACTTCGACCTCGCGCAATTGGCGTTTGTGTGTGATGTACTGCGTCGCCTTGACTGCGAAAACGAAATCGTCGGGTGTCTCGTCCCTCCAGCGGACAAAGCTCTTCGGTGTTTGCAGCGAGTAGAATGTGCCGTTGATCTCAATCGATGAAAAGATCTGAGAACTGTAAGTCAGCTCCTGTTTCTGCGGCAGCTTCGCCGGATAGAAGACGCCGCGCCATGGCGCATAGGTCCAACCTGAAATTCCGATGCGTACTGTGCCGGACTGTTTGTGACTCATGCCCCCTGCTCAGTCTCCTTTGCATGCGTTCCGTGCTCTCAGTTTCGATGAAGCCATAAAAAACTCACGACTATGGCAGGTAGAAGACCTCCGCCATCATCGGGAAACGCTCATTGTGGCGAAGCTCGTCGAGAGGCGCGAAGTAGGTTGACATCGCCTTCTGCCATCGCAGGTTGACGGGGTCGTTCTCGATCATCGCCCATGACGCATCGAAATTCTCGACGTGCATGGTGAGGAACAAAAGCTCGTCGCGGCGAAAGATCGAGTATTCAGAAATTCCTGCGCGCTTTAACAGGTCGAGCATCTCTGGCCACACCGCCCGGTGAGCCTCATCGTAGGCTGGTCCCGCGTCTTTCTTCAGGCGCAGGAGAAATGCAACTCGGCGCATATCTGTCCCCATTACTCTGGCGGACTGGTTTCCCCGCTCAGTCTTCTTTGTATGCGTTGGGATGCCACGAATCAATCGCGGAATGGTCTACCTCGGCGCGTGTCTCATCGCCGGTATCCGCTTGGCGTGAGAAGCGGTCACCGTGCAGGTGATCCCGACCAGTCAGGCAATCGACGAGTCCGTGGATTTAGCACATGGCGGCGCGAGGTAAGAAGAGCGGTATGATTTATAGCCAACCCAGCAAGACCCGGAGGATCAGCCCACAATGCCGTCAGTTCAGATCAATGCTGAAACACTCAACGCAGCAACCGGTGAGAGCGCAAGCCTGTTTAACCCTTTTAGCCCGAACTTGCGTTTGTCCATTACCTACACACTTTCTCCCGACTTCGCGGCTATGGCCAACGTGACCGTTGAAGTGGTCTTTCAGCTTATTAACTTCCACACCAATCAAGTGTTCTTCCATAATCCTGGCCAGCATCCAGTGCCCGCAGGTGGGACATTGGGGGGAAGTTTCTACGATATCAATCCCTCGAATACCGCAGGAATGCAGTGGACAACCGGGGCGGATATCTTCGGCTTCAGGGGAGCGGTCGCGGTTCTCGAGAGTAACGGCATAAATGTCGATGCCATCGCAGTCTCTGACATACGGTGGTTCCGTCTGGAAGACGTGGCAACCCTTTAGTCTCGAAATTACCGACTCAAGGCTCTCAGTTCTGAATGTGTGATCCAGCAGGTCAGTAAAGGCGGCGCGAGGTAGCGATGTTTGATCCCGACGCAGGCATGCCGAGGATCAATCGAGGAATGGTGTGCCTCGGCGCGTGTTTCAGCTGGCGCGTGAGAAGCAGGTCAACGTGCGGGTGATCCCGACCAGTCAGGCAGTCAGCGAGTCCGTTGAGTTGGCGTATGAGATATTCAACCGAGTGTTTCGGAAGGTTCCTGACCACATGACAGAGCGTAGTCTGTGACCAGAGTTGCGAGCCATAATTCCAAAATCGCTGGTCGTCGCCGGACTGCGTTAGATGAAGTCCCACACCGTTTCACACAAACTCCTCGAACAATTCGCCTATTACGACCGCATCACCAAGTGTTTCCGGTTGTGGAGGTACGAGAAGAGTCGCACTCCCTACCCGAAGGCTTCGCCACGAACCGCAACGAGAATTGACGGGCACTTTGCTCATCCGGAAGATGCTGCAAAAGAGGAAGAGCTAGAAACACGGTTGGCCGCCGAGTTTGAAGAATGCGTCAACCAATTCCTCTCACGCTTGGACGATCCCTCGTTTGTACCTACAGACCTGCAACGCCGACAGCTAACCTTTTACGTTACTTTGCTCTTCAATCGGTCAGAGGCCCGCCGCGCCGCTTCCAAACACCTGCACGACGTAACCATTCACGCCGTCGAGAAGTTTATATCTAACGAGGTGCAAGTATTGACGGTCGCCGCGAAGTGGAGCATTGACCTGCTGCTCGGTGGTAAAGTCCGGAATGCCTTGGTGACCAAACAACATGTTGTGCATGCCGCGATGGGTCTTCTCGAAAACTATCAAACTGAGCGCAAACGCCAGCAAAGCTACGTTGAAATGATAGAGCGGGCAATGTTAAAGCTGGACGAAGCTCTCTTTGATGGAAGGTGGGACTGCCGACGAACTTCGCCCGACAATCCCTTCGTAATCTCCGACGCGCCAGTTGTGACGTGGGAGCGTTTAGGCACTGGCCTATTCTCATATGGCCTAGGATTTCACCGTCCCAATGTCGAGATATTTCTTCCCCTCTCCCCAATGACATGCTTGCACATCTTGCCAAACGTAAAGCGAACCCGATCCGTGTTACAGCCAACAGTGCAGGAAATAAATATTGCTCAAGCAGCTTTTGCCAGCCACTATTGCTTCACCAACATCAATAGCGCAGAGATAAACAGCGCGTTGCAGCCCAACTTCGGCAGAGCCAAGCTGGGTGTAACTGCGTTTACCATTTGGCACCGAAACTACGACAACCCGGTATATGAGCTTCTGATGAACGATGGGAAGTGGGTAGAGCCGCCCCTTAAGTAGGAGACGGATCTCTTTTGAGGCTTCCACAGCCATAGCTTTCGCACTCGGCAACATCGACCGCCTCGCCCTCGAACTCACCCCTCGTTAGAGCGTCACTCTACAACCGGTGCAGCCATTCCTCAAGAGGCGTTGCCTGATCCCGGCTTACAGCTTCATCGAATGCGCCTGTTGTCAATAGCCGTGCGACCGCCTGTTCAGGCTAACCACTGTCAAGTCATAGGTATACGGCCCCATATAGTTGGCCGGGTATTTCTCCGAAATCTCTATAATAGATATAGAGGGTAGAAAAGAATTCCAAGGCACGGCTTCGGCTGTGCCTTTTTCTTTTTGAGGCGTCTTCTCCCGCGTCCGAAGCAGCGCCCGCGGCTCACCCCATCTTCAGAAAACAAGGAAAAACATGAGCAACATTTTTCAGAAGCTCGGAATTGGTATCGCAGACTTCGGCAAGTGGTTCGCGACGGCTGTAAAGGACACCGCGAACCTGGCGGCCAAGATCCAGGCAATCCTCACGGCCGCACAGCCACTGCAGAAGCCCTTTGTATCTGGCCTTTCGACGGTGGTCGCCGATGTCGAGGCCCTGATCGCTTCTTCCTCTGCCGCAGTTACCGCCGACGGCCTGAACTTCCCGGCTGACTCACAGGTCTATCGCCAGTTCCTCACCCTAATCGCCGACTTCAAGAATCTGGCGCCCGTCGTTGAGCAGGCTGTCACCATCCTCAAGGCAAAACCCGCAGCCAAATAGGTCAGGGTCTTAGTGGCGGGATCTCTGCCACTCAAGCGGCCACCCGGAGCCGAAATCCGGGTCCCCTCCATTGATCTACCCCGATTGCTCTCAGAAAGAGAAAACCCATTGGAATGAAACGATTACAAATTTCTACTTTAGAATGAAACGGTTACAAACCCTGGCTTTTAACAGGTAATAGAATGAAACGATTACAAACCATACGTAAAACAGGGGGAGGGGGGTGTAACCAGGTTGTACTCTGTCAAGGCATGGGCACGCCGGAATTCTCTCTCTGGATATTCCTCAGCTCGCTGATCGCCGGCCTGCTCGGTTCGCTCACCGGACTTGGCGGCGGGGTGGTCATCGTCCCCGTGCTCACCGTGCTTTTCCACATCGACATTCACTACGCCATCGGAGCATCGCTCGTCTCAGTCATCGCCACTTCCTCGGGAGCTGCCGCGGCCTACGTGCGCGAGGGCTACTCCAACATCCGCATCGGAATGTTTCTCGAGATTGCCACGACGATCGGCGCGATCTTCGGCGCCTGGCTCACTACCCGTGTTCCCACGCACGCCATCGGCTTCATCTTCGGCGTGGTGTTGCTCTATTCCGCCTACGCATCAGTGCGAATGAAGCATCCCGAACACGGCCAGCAAAAGCCAGACGCCCTCGCCGAGCGGCTCAGGTTGCATGGCAGCTTTCCGGGAGCCAACGGGGACGAGGCGTACGCCGCTCAGAGGGTCCCAGCCGGCTTCAGCCTTATGTTTCTCGCCGGTTCACTCTCCGGACTCCTCGGCATCGGGTCGGGCGCAGTGAAGGTCCTCGCCATGGACCAGGCCATGCGCCTGCCCTTCAAGGTCTCGACGACGACCAGCAACTTCATGATCGGCGTGACGGCGGCCGCCAGCGCAGGAATCTATCTCAGCCGTGGATACATCTCGCCGGGGCTGGCCATGCCTGTAATGCTTGGTGTCCTGGGCGGCTCGCTGACTGGTTCGAAAATTCTGGTCCGCGCCGAGGTCAAGACACTGCGCATTGTCTTCGCCGTCGTCATCGTCGCTCTGGGCTTGGAAATGGTGATCAACAGCATCACAGGAAGGCTGTAGCCATGCAGGTCACCGATCAGAAACTCGAGATCGCCATCGGCCGCATGCTTCAGACCGGCGTCCTCCTTGCGGCTGCTGTCGTTCTCATCGGCGGGATCCTCTACCTGCATCAGGCCACAGGCTCACGGCCCGATTACAGCCACTTCAAGGGAGTCGCCGAAGCTTTGCGGTCGCCCGTGGACATCTTCAACGATGCCCGGCACGGAGACACAACGAGCATCATCCAACTTGGACTTCTGCTGTTAATCGCGACGCCGATCGCCCGCGTGATTCTGGCGGCCGTCGGCTTCCTCTTCGAACGCGACCGACTTTACTTCTGTATTAGCCTCATCGTCCTCGCCGTGCTGCTCTACAGTTTGCTGCACGCAGCCTAAGCTTCGAGCTGCAAGCCATACTCGATCATGCTCTCGAGGATCGGCTGGAACTCGGGCGCGTCAACGCGAATGTCACAGAACACCCAGCCCGCCAGCAGCAGAACCGGTGCCGGCCCGGGGTCGGTTGAGCCCAGCGCACCCAGTGTCGTCACCGTAATCTGCTGGTCCGGCTGTGCAGCGCGCGAGATGGCGATGCAGGGGAAGTCGGCCGGCAGACCGGAAGCTCTCCATTCGGCGGCAAGCGCCGAGAAGTCGCGCCCCGGCATGTAGACGATGCGCGTCGGCTCAGCGACCTCGGGTGCTCCTTCCGTCGCATGGTGGCCGGAGCTGAAAACAATGCTCGACGAAGCACGCCTGTCAGTGAGCGAGCATTGGAGCGACGCGGCGGCTGCAAAGGCGGCGGTAATTCCCGGCACCACCTCGAGGGTGATGCCGGCCTCGCGCAACGCATCCATCTCTTCAGCCGCGCGGCCAAAGACCAGCGGATCGCCGCTTTTGAGACGCACTACCGACACCCCTTGCGACGCTTTCTCGATCATGAGCCGATTGATTTCCGCCTGCGTGGTCTTCTTCGTGCCACAGCGTTTGCCAACATTCACGGTCAGCGCGCGCGGGTTGGCGAGCGCGAGAACTGCAGGCGTAACCAGATCGTCATGAAGAACGATGTCCGCAGCCGCAAGCAGCCGAACCGCCTTGACCGTGAGCAACTCGGGATCGCCGGGCCCGGAGCCGACCAGGTACACCTTGCCGGCCTGCTTCTTGGCGGTTAGAGTCATGCGCTTACCTCCTTCTGTTCAAACGCGAGTTTGCGCGCTGGGCACTCCCGCGACCCGCAAACATCCCGGTGGGCGAGCGTGTGCAGCAGGACCTTGCGCTCCTCGCCGGCGGGATACGCCGCAAGCACTTCGCGACGAAGTTCGCCGAGATCGCGCAACCAGGGGCCGAGATCGCCAGGAAGCTGCTCGTCAATCTCACTCCGCAGCCGTTGCGCCAGCGCCGGGCTCTCCCCGGCGGTCGAGATCGCGATTTGCAGATCGCCACGCGTGACGATGGACCCGAAATAGAAATCGCAGTGCGGCGGATCGTCAACCGAATTGCACAGGATATTGCGCTCGACAGCCGCACGATAAACGGCAGCATTGACGGCAGAATTGTCCGTCGCCGCAATCACAAGAAAAACCCCGTCAAGGTCGGTATCTGCAAACTCGCGCTCAATCGCTTCGAGGCGGCCTTCGCTGGCGAGCGCGGCAATCTCCGGCCTCACGTGCGGTGCGATCACGCGCAGCCGAGCCTCTGCCGCGAGCAGCGACGGAATCTTCTGCAACGCAACCTCCCCGGCGCCGACAAGAAGGCTAGGGCGGCCAGTGAGCTTCACGAAGATCGGTAGCAGGCTCATAGGCTTCAGTCGCCGTCCAACGCCATCGCGGCCACATCGCGTTCTACGGGATCGACGACTTCGCCGGCTAACCGCGCGCGAATCTCCTCCGCGTTATAACGGGAGAACCACGACTGCAGGTCCTCGCCTGGAATCCGCTCGTCGAGGTAGCTCGTCAACAACCGTTCCAGGGCCGACGGAACTTCGGTTGCGGGAATCCGGTATCCCACCGGACGCGCGATAGCGGCATGCTGACCCACGCCGCCGCCCACGCAGAAGTAGAAAGCATCGACCATCCTGCCTTCGTGTTTGATCTTCTTCCCTTCAAGGCCGATATCGGCGATCCAGTGTTGTCCGCAACTATTCGGGCAACCCGTCACGTGCAGCTTCAGATCCTGATCGAAGCCCGGCAGCCGTCCTTCCAGCTCCTCTACAAGCCACCGCGTAAAGCTCTTCGTCTCGCTGATCGCAAGTTTGCAAAACTCGGTGCCGGTGCACGCGATCGCCCCGCGCCAGAACGGCGAGCCCTCCACGCGCAATCCAATCTCTCCCAGCTCGCGTGCCAGCTCCGCTGTCTTGTGGGTGGGAATGTTGATGAACAGCAGGTTCTGCATGATGCTGGTTCGGAGCTGCCCGTCGCCGAAGCGCTCCGCCAGCTCCGCCGCCGCGGCCAGTTGATCGCCCGAGAGACGTCCACGCAGCACCGACGCCCCCACATAGCTCAAGCCCGGCTGCTTTTGCCGATGAATCCCCACGTGGTCGCGCATCACGTCCCTAGGCAGGACTTCATCCGCACCCGGTTCCAATACATACCCCAGCCGGCGTTCCACCTCCGCAAGAAAGCTCTCCGCTGTCCAGCCTTCCTTCATAAAGAGGTACTTGATCCGCGCCCGGTCGCGGCTCTCGCGCAGGCCCTGTTGATCGCGAAATATCTGCGTGATGGCCCGCGCCGCATCGAGCGCTTGCTCGGGCCGAATGAACGCATCCAGCGCGACGGCAAGGTGCGGCTCGCTTGAAAGCCCTCCGCCCACGCGCACGGTATAACCAACCTCGTCGCCGCGCCGCACGGCCGTGAAAGCGAGGTCGTTGATCTCCGGATAAGAGCACCACGCCGCGCAACCCGTCGCCGATATCTTGAACTTGCGCGGCAGGTTGTAGAACTCGGGATTCGCAACCAGGGCATGCGCCATCTCCTGCGCAAGCGGCGATGCGTCGATGATCTCGTCGTGCGTAATGCCCGCAAGCGGGCATCCCGTAACGTTGCGAACCACATCCCCGCATGCTCCCTTGGGCGAGAGTCCAATGCGGTCGAGCACATCAACGATCTCCGGGATGGCCTCGATCGTCAGCCAGTGCAGCTGAATATTCTGTCGAGTAGTGATGTCCGCGAGGTTGCGCGCGTGGGTTCGAGTGATATCGGCGATCACACGGAGTTGCGCCGCGGTGACGATCCCGTTGGGCATCCCAATGCGCATCATGAAGTAGTCGCTAGCGAGCCCCTCACCACCTTTGCCGCCGACCGCGCCCATCCCGTCCCCCTGGGTATAGATGCCCCACCATTTGAAGTAAGCGCTGGCCCACTCCGGAACGACGCTTGACCGGCCCTCGCGGGCGAAAGTGCGCACCTCGTCGAAGACTTCCCAGGGATTCTTCTCGCGCTTCAGGCGCTCGATGCGCTGGGCTTTGGTTTCTTTGGTTGGAGGAGCGGCGGTCGCGGTCATTTTTCTCTCGTTTTCTGGGATAAATGAAAAACCCACCGAAAACGGTGGGCTGAGCGGGGACTCTGTGCGTTGGGTTGGTTCGATTACTCGCAGGTCCGGCTCAGCGTGGGACAACACACACGACAGAAGCAAGCCGGAATGGAGCAAAGATGCACTTCATTCAGAATAGGTGTGTTGGCGATGCGGGTCAAGTGACCACGACCCGGACAATCCCGCGCTTTCGACTCGGCCGAGAAAAAAGCGGGACACTGAGGTCACCTTCCATCACAGCTTGAAGCACTTAAAAGGTGAAGACCGCCTGCAAAAAGATACGCCGGCTCGCGGCTCCCGAGGAGTAGATCTGTCCAGCCAACGCGTTTGACTTGCCGAAATTCGGCGTACCCAGTGTGCCTGTTGGAGGCGCAAGGTTAATGTCGTTGAACAAGTTCAATGCCTGCGCGCTGAAGGTGAGATTGAATCGCCGATTGGGACCGGTATTCTGTCCTCCTGGCCCTCCCGGGCCTCCGCCACCGCCGCTCAACCCGCGCCCGCCGAGCCCGCTTGGGCCGCCGCGTCCGCCACCGCCGCCGAAGAACCCGCCCTGACCGCCGCTGCCTGCGACTTTGGGACCGAAGGCAATCGTCTTGCTCGCGCGCAGGTTGAAGGTGAAGAGCGCGGGCCCGTTCCCGTAGTTAATGGGAATCCGTGGCTCGTTCTGCGACGGATTCACATTAAACGTACCGTACGATGTCCTGATGATGTCCGTATCGCCCGGTTGTGCGAATGCGGGACGGTCGGTGAAAAAGGAGTCGCTGTTGAGATCCTGGCCCACGATAATGTTAAAGGGAAGTCCCGATGCTGCAACGATGAAGGGATTGAAGCGCAGTCCCCACCGCGTTGTCCAGCTGCCCACCAGGAACATCCGGTTCCGGACATCGAATGCAGCTCGACCGTAGTCCAGCTTCAGATTGTCAGAATTAGAGGGATTGCTGCTGATGCCGGCGCTATCGCTGTTGGCAAAGCTCAGGGTATAAAACCCGAAAAGAGAGAGATTCTTGCCAAAACGGGCATTAAAGTTGGCGATGAGCTGATTCTGGTTGAAGACCGACTCTGAGAAATACTGATAGATATTCGGCCCGGTCGGGTCATAGATAGGCGAATAGGGCGCGTTCGCGTTGCGCGTGATGAACTCATGCCGCCCCAGCGAGTTGAGATAGGTGAAGGAAACCGTGGATGACTTGGTCAGCTGACGCTCGACGCCGATCGCGGTCTGTTCGGTTACGGAGGCATGCAGGCTCGGCCCTATCTGGTACACCGCTGCTTTGCTGCTCGTGCTGCCCATTTGCGAGCAGGCTATCAGATCGCTCGCCACAATCGCGTTCGGCAGATAGCACGTCGGATTCTGAATGACGGCTTCATGCTGTGGCGAGTCGATTCCCCCGCTCTGGCGCGTGGCTTGCAGCACTTCCGCGATGGGAAAGCGATCATAAAAGAATCCATAGCCGCCGCGGATCACAGTCTTGGGCGGCTTATTTCCCTTGCCGATGCCGTAGGCGAAGCTCAGCCGCGGGGCCCAGTCATTTTTGTCGTTGATGTCACTCTGCGACTCCCAACGCACGCCGTAGCTGATCGTCAGATTCTGTCGAGCCTTCCAATCGTCCTGGTAGTACAGACCGACATCGGTGAGGTTAACGGTCGTGCTAGGTTCGCCGTAAGTCAGGTTCAACTGGCTGGGTCCGCCGCCGAGCGCCTGAATTTGCTGGAATGTCTGGCCGGTGCCCTGGCCGTGGATTGTGATGCCATAGGCGGTGGAGGCATCGGTGCTGATGCAGCCCGAACTGCCGCTGGCACACTGGTGTCCGCCAAATGTAAAAACGCCGTTGAAGCTGGAGTTGGCGGTGTTGGCGTCGCGATTCACGCGGAGGCGCCCGCCAAAATTGATGGCGTGCGTCTTCAACGCGATCTCGGTAAGATTCTGCAGCTCATAATGCAGCGAGTGATCGTTGATCGTCTGCTCGCTGTTGCCGCCGAAGGTCTCACTGCCGGAGACCTGAACTTGCGGCGTGATGGTGGCCGGGGTTTGAGATGAGAAGTCGCGCAGAAACTGGAAGCGCGTTTCGTTGATGACCTTATCGTTGATGATCTGAGTGTCGCTGATCTGGACCGTGCTTTCGGTCGAAGACGAGTTATAAGCCTGCGAGTTCAAAGAGAACTGGCCCACACCCTGGTTTTGATTGTTGTTGCCGTAATACTGGTAGCGCACGCTCAGGGTATTCTTCTCGCCCAATTGCAGATCGACGCGCGGGCTTATGTTGGTGCGGGTCCGGGGCGTCAGCAACGAGTCGCTGAAAGGAGCGGTGTCGTAGTCCGTGGGAATGTCGTAAATCCCGTTCGCGAAATCGCCATTGATCTCGCCTACTAGACGGAAGGCGCTCACAATGGCGGCATCTTCCGTGTTGCGACGCTCGGCGCTCACAAAGAACGAGGCGTTTTTGCTGATGGGTCCGTTCAGAGTGCCGTTGAACTGATAGCTGTGGTAGTCGGGAATATTGTTGGTGAATGGATTGCCGGTGTTGAACTGCGAAGCATTGCCTTGCGCGAAAACCTGGCCATGGAACTTGTCAGTTCCGGGCTTAGTAAGGATCTCAATGCGGCCGTAGCCGAGCTTGTCGTACTGCGCCGAGAACGGGTTCTGGTTGATGCGGATTTCGCGGATGGCAGACTTCGGCGGAAGCTGGCCGGCAGTGAACCCGTCAATGTATATCTGGCCTCCGTTCGGCCCGGCCGCCGGACCGGCAAGCGCGTTGAGCTCGTTTTGCAACTCGTCCGGGTCATCCGAGAGCGCGTCGAGGTCCTTGCCCTTAATGACCAGGCTATTGGCATTGCTTGATGGATCCACACTCACTGTCGGGGTGTCTTCGTTTACGACCACCTGCTGTTTCTCCACCTGGATCGCCAGGGCAACGTCGAACTGCTTGCTCTGGCCGGCAGCGAGCACTACGGCCTTTGAGGCCGAAGGAGCAAAGCCTTGCGCAGTGACAATCACAATGTACGATCCGGCCGCAAGACCATGTGTCTGGTAGGCGCCTCTCGCATCTGAGGTTGCCGTGGCCACGGTGTGTCCGTCCGGGGTGGTGACGCTGATGGTTGCGCCGGGAATTACGGCACCGGTTGGATCGCTGACCGTGCCGCGAATCACTGCGGTATTCGCTTGCGAAAATCCGAGAGAGGCAGACATCCAGAACAGCAACACCAACAAGAGACAAAAATAGCGATGTATGAATTTCAAATTCACAGCTCCCAGAAGAACAGACGTTACGTAGAAGGAAAACGATCGATTAGGGCGTTGCTGCGGCGTCGGTCCCGCCCCCGCCGCCCAGATTCCACGAGGCCGAGAACAGGCTCTGGCTAGCGGATGGAGATGCGGTGAAAATGGGTTCGACGCCAGCCAGCAGGGTTACTGCGGTTGCGGCCTCTGGAGTTCCTTGCGTTGCGACGATCATGATGGCGTCGCCTTTATGAAGATCGGATAACTCGAGGGCGGGCGTACGTTGCAACATCTGCGAGAGATCCCCGCTGCGCTGACCTCCGGCGCCCGCACCTCCACCAGAGCCTGGACCACTTCCCGCACCGCCGCTGCCCTGCCTCCAGGTCGCGCCTTGCTGCTGACTCGTGCTCGGTGCCGCTCCCCCGGCAGCCGCGCCGCCGGCGCTCTGGGCCTTGAGTCGAGCTGCCAATCCCTGCGCCATCGTTGGCGGCAGTTTGTGCAGTTGCGAATCGCTGGTCACGTGAATCACCACGGGCTTCTTGGTAGCGAGATCGGTTACTGTAACTGTGTTCGCAGAGGCATCAACGGAAACCACGGTTCCCGCGATGTTGCGGAAGGTCCCGGTGACAATTTCATCCGCGGTCAGTTCTCCGCCATCGGAGCTCTTGTCTCCACGCGCCCGAAGTTGATCGCCCGGGCGAATCTGGTCGAGCGAAGATGGCTTGGCGTCGGAAAACTTGATGGACGCCGGATCGTAGCGCCGGATAATTGTCTTCGGTGTCGCATGGATGACCAATGTCTTGCCGCCCGCTGTCACCGTGACCGTTCCGGCCGATGCGTCGACTGCCTTCACGAGACCGCCCACGCCGCGCTTTTGCCAGTCGGCCTGATCCGCTTGCTGCTTCTGGGCGATATCTTCCTGCTTCATTACGATTACGGTCGTTGCCGTTGCGGCCAAGCCGTCGGCGGCAGGTGCCACAACCGCGAGGACGCGATCGCCCACGGCTAGATCACTGAATTGAATGGGGGCGGCGCCAGCCAGTGTCTTTAAGCCGGGTGCAGTTCGCAGCAGACGGGCTGTATCGCTCACATTCACCGTCGTTGTAGCGCCTGCATCGGATTTGATCGTCAGTGATTTGCCGTCGATCGCGGTTACTCCGCCGACGATCCTGGTCGATGCCGAGCTCGATTGGGCGGGGGCTGTTCCGGGAGCCTGTGCCAACACGAGCTGCGGCAGCATTGCAGGCATCGTCAGGGTACTCGCCAGCGCGAGGCCGCCTAAGAGCCTGAGTGAAATTGTCATTCCTGCTGATCCCATCAAATTTCTATTGAGCTCGGCCTGTGCGCGAGGGAGTTGGCCTACATTCTCAGACGTACCGCCTCCGCGAAAGTTTCATGAATCGTGTAACATACGGCGAAACATTTGCATCACACCTTATCAGGATTAATGTTATCGGATTCAACGCTAAAGTTTCATGTTTAGCATTTACGGATTCCAGCCAAAACCTTTGAGCAGGTATGATCTCCCAGGGCAAATTTTTACCCGTCAGCCAGCTCCAAAAATCCTGACCGCCTGCCGCATTAGATGCACGGATACGAGGGAAACCAAAGACGATGGCAATCACCAACGTTAGTAGTTCCACAAAGATCGCGGCAGCGCCTAGCGGAGGCACCAGCTACAGAAGCGCGTTCGCGATGGTTACCACGTTGTTTTTCACGTGGGGATTTCTTACCTCGCTCAACGACATTCTGATTCCGCACCTAAAGGCCGTTTTCGATCTGAACTATGCAAAGGCCCTGCTGGTACAGTTCGCTTTTTTCTCGGCATACGCGGCGTTTGGCGTTCCGTCCGGAAAAGTCGTTGAGTGGATCGGATACCAGCGGACCATGGTTCTGGGTTTGTTCACGATGGGACTGGGAGCGGTGCTCTTCATTCCCGCGGCAATGGCGCCATCGTTTGCGCTGTTTCTAACGGCGTTGATCGTGCTGGCCGCGGGCATCACCACGTTGCAGGTTGCGGCGAATCCTTACGTCTCCGTGCTGGGGTCACCCCAGACTGCCGCCAGCCGGTTGAATTTAACGCAAGCCTTCAACTCACTGGGGACGGTGATCGGCCCGCCGTTGGGTGGCTGGCTGATTTTGCGTCAGGCTGCCAAGACCTTTGAAAATGCGGAGAATCTGTCACCGGCCGCGCTGCACGCTTACAGGATTCAACAGGCGGCAGCTGTAAAGCTTCCGTATCTTGCCATTGCCCTGGCTCTTATCGTCATGGGCCTCGCAATTGCGTTATACAAATTTCCGCGGCTCGACGTAACCAAGGATTATCGCCCGACCAAGGCAGGAGAAAAGGGACAGAGCATCTGGCGCTATCGGCACGTGCTCCTCGGCGCGGTTGGCATCTTCGTCTATGTCGGCGCCGAGGTCTCAATCGGCAGCTTCCTCATTAACTACTTCAATCAGCCGGACATCGCGGGAATGACCGCGCCTGTGGCCGCCAACTACGTTCCGTTCTATTGGGGGGGACTCATGGTCGGCAGGTTTATTGGTTCTGCTGTCCTGCAGAAGGCAAGCCCAGGCAAGGTATTGGCCTTGTGTGCCGTGGTGGCCGCACTGCTGGTCGTGGTTTCCATGCTCAGCTTCGGCCACCTGGCCGTGTGGAGCATTCTGCTGGTGGGCTTGTTCAACGCGATCATGTTCCCCACCATCTTCACGCTGGGGATCGCGGAGATGGGACCGCTCACTGGCGAGGCCTCCGGCTTGCTGGTAACCGCCATTGTGGGCGGCGCGTTCATCCCGGAAATCCAGGGTGTGCTTGCCGACCACATCGGCATTCACCACGCCTTCGTTCTGCCGGTGCTCTGCTATCTGTTCATCGCCTACTATGGATGGAAGGGCTCGCGGATCATTCAACCGGTGTAAGCGCAGCTGATTGCGATTCAGCGCGGGCGGCCTCCGGGTCGCCCGTTTCGATTTCCGGCGGTCAATCGCGAAAGCTCCGGAGACCTCTGTGCAACCGGTGACGAGAAAACCAGGCTCGTCGTAGGTATGCCATAGGGCAGCAGCCGTTCGATCAACCGCTCCAGGTCTTCGAGCGAGCGGGTTGCTGTCTCAAGGAAAAACGCATCCCCCCCGGTCACGTGGTGGCACACGCGCACCTCTGCCAGCGTCTTCACAAATTTCACGAAGGGATGGTAGTGCGTTCCGTCACACGTCATCCGAATGACGGCCAAAATCGGCAGCCCCAGCGCCGCCCGATCGATATCAACGGTATAGCCGCGAATAATTCCTTCCTCTTCCATGCGCCGCATGCGTTCAGCCACCGCCGAAGGCGAAAGGCCAACCCGCCGTCCCAGCTCCGCGTAGGAAGCACGGGCACTGCGTGACAATTCGATTAGAAGGTTTCGAGCGAATTCATCGAGAATTTCAGTTGTTTCCACTGTCTTATCACCTATATTGCAAGCTTTATTAGATATTCTGGCACAATTTCCGTGGATCCCACATGTACAGATTGCCGGCAAGTTCGTAGCATCGGCAGTTAATGGAAGAAGTTCTGCAACTCGATGGTCGTTCACTCTCGCTGGGTCAAATCGCCTCAGTCGCGGTGAATGGCCGTGCGGTTGCCGTCGCAAAAGAAGCCTATCCGCATGTCGAGGCCTCGCGCGCGGTAGTCGAAAGATTGGTGGCACGAGGAGAAACGGCGTACGGCATCAACACCGGTTTCGGCAAGCTCAGCGACGTGCGCATCGGCAGCGATCAACTGGAAGCCTTGCAGCGCAACCTGGTTCGGAGCCACGCCTGCGGCATCGGCGAGCCCCTACCCGAGGACGAAGTGCGCGCCATGTTGCTGCTGCGCGCTAACGTGCTGGCCAAGGGCCTCAGCGGAGTAAGGCCGGTCATCGTGGAAACCCTGGTCGCGATGCTGAATCACCGCATTCATCCCCTCATTCCCGCCCGCGGGTCCGTGGGAGCCAGCGGCGACCTCGCTCCTCTGGCGCACCTAGCACTGGCGCTGATCGGCGAGGGAGACGTCTTCTTCGCAGGCAGCCTCATGCCCGCATCTGCTGCGCTGGAACGCGCCCGCCTCAAGCCCTTGACCCTCGTAGCCAAAGAAGGCCTAGCGCTGCTGAACGGCACGCAGGCTATGGCAGGCGTCGGCGGCCTTGCCATCAATCGCGCGCTCCGTGTCGTCGAATTATTCGATCTCGCCGGAGCCATGTCGCTCGAAGCCCTGCGCGGCACTCCAGCTGCCTTCGACGCGCACATTCACGAGGCACGTCCCCACGCCGGACAGGTTGCTGCTGCTGCACATCTGCGCGAGCTTCTCGCCGACAGTGAGATTCGCGAATCGCACCGCCACGACGATCCCCGCGTCCAGGACGCCTATTGTCTGCGATGCATGCCGCAGGTGCACGGCGCCGTCCGCGGCGCGCTGGCGCACGTACGCGATGTCATCGAAGTCGAGACAGGATCGGCCACGGATAATCCGCTCATTTTTGCTGATAAGCGTGGGACGGAGGGTGACGGGGAAATTCTCTCCGGTGGCAATTTCCACGGAGCGCCGCTGGCCCTGGCCCTCGATTACGCGACGATCGCCCTCACTGATGTCATGAGCATCAGCGAGCGGCGGATCGACCGGCTCATCAACCCGGATATCAACGAGGGACTTCCCGCCTTCCTGTCGCCTGACGCCGGCGTCTCGTCCGGATTGATGATCGTGCACGTTGCCGCGGCCGCTCTGCTGAATGAGGCCAAGGTCCTTTCGCATCCCTCCAGCGTTGACAGTGTTCCCACATCCGGAGGAAAAGAAGATCATGTCTCTATGGGAATGACCGGAGCGCTGAAGCTGCGGCAGGTCGTCTCGAACGCCGAGTATGTTCTGGCAATGGAGCTGATCTGCGCCGCGCAGGGTCTCGAATACCGGCTTCCGCTAAGGCCCGCGCGCCAGGTCGAAAGCGCCGCCGCCATGGTGCGAGAGATCGTCGCACAGCTCGCGGAAGACCGCGTGGTGTCCGGAGAAATCACCCGGCTGGCTCAGGAGATTCGTCAAGGAAGATTCGATCGCTGGAGAGGACAAAGCCATGCTTGAAACCGCAACCCCCGAGCTTTTCGTTCACAGAGAGATCCGAGCGCCCCGAGGCACGCAGCTCAATACCCGCGGGTGGCAGCAGGAAGCCGCGCTGCGTATGCTGATGAACAATCTCGATCCCGAAGTGGCCGAGCGACCCGAAGACCTCGTCGTCTACGGAGGGACCGGCAAGGCTGCGCGCAACTGGGAGGCCTTCGAAGCCATCGTACGCACGCTGAAGACTCTCGCCGATGACGAGACTCTGCTCATCCAATCGGGCAAGCCGGTCGGCGTGTTGCGCACGCATGAGGCCGCGCCGCGCGTCCTGCTCGCGAATTCCAACCTGGTCGGCCGCTGGTCTAACTGGGAACATTTCCACGAGCTCGAACGCAAGGGCCTCATGATGTATGGGCAGATGACGGCCGGATCGTGGATCTACATCGGCAGCCAGGGCATCGTGCAGGGAACCTACGAAACATTCGCCGAAGCCGGTCGCCAGCACTTCGGCGGAAGCCTGGAAGGCAAGCTCGTCGTCTCCGGCGGAATGGGCGGGATGGGCGGCGCCCAGCCTCTTGCCGCGACGATGAATGGCGCGCTCTTTCTCGGCGTGGATGTCGATGCTGAGCGCGTCCAGAAACGGCTCAAGAGCGGGTATTGCGATCACATCGCCTGGAGTGTCGATGAAGCCCTAGCGATCCTTGACGAAGCCGGCGGCGATAAGAAGGCTATCTCGGTCGGATTGGTCGCGAACATTGCCGACGTGCTGCCGGAACTGATCGACCGTGGCATCGTGCCCGACGTGCTCACGGACCAGACCAGCGCGCACGATCCTCTGCAGGGGTATGTGCCGAACGACATGAGCTTCGAAGCGGCGTTGCGTCTGCGCGTGACCAACCCCGAAGAATACACACGGCGCTCGATGGAAACCATGGGCAGGCACGTCGAAGCGATGCTCGAGTTGAAGCGGCGCGGCGCGGTCGCCTTCGACTACGGCAACAATCTTCGAACGCAGGCCAAACTCGCCGGCGTCGAAGATGCCTTCGCTATTCCCGGCTTCGTGCCCGAATACATCCGCCCGCTCTTTTGCGAGGGCAAAGGACCGTTCCGCTGGGTTGCACTCTCCGGCAATCCCGAAGACATCTACCGCTCAGACAGGCTGATCCTCGACCTCTTTTCCGAAGACGCCAGCCTGCGCCGCTGGATCGAGCTCGCGCAGAAGCGCATCCACTTCCAGGGCCTACCGGCGCGCATCTGCTGGCTCGGATACGGCCAGCGCGCAAGGTTCGGAGTGGCCATGAATGAGCTTGTCCGCAACGGCGAAATCTCCGCGCCCATCGTCATCGGACGCGATCATCTCGATGCCGGTTCCGTAGCCTCGCCCTATCGCGAAACCGAGGCCATGCTCGATGGATCGGACGCCGTCGCCGATTGGCCGCTCTTGAATGCGCTCGTGAACACAGCGGCAGGCGCGTCGTGGGTCAGCATACACAACGGTGGCGGAGTCGGCATCGGTTACTCGCACCACGCCGGCATGGTCGTCGTCGCCGACGGCTCCGATCTCGCCGCGCAACGGTTGGAGCGGGTACTCACCACGGATCCCGGCATGGGCGTGCTGCGCCACGTCGATGCGGGATACAACCACGCCGTCGAATTCGCGGAGAGCTCCGGCATCCGTGTGCCCATGCGGGAGAAGCACGCTTGAGCAAGCTGCTCATCGTCAACATCTCGCCGCTCGTTACCCTTGCCGGACCCGCCCGCCCGCGCATCGGCCCAGAGCTGTGCGATCTTGCCTTGATTCAAGACGGCGCAATGCTCGTTGATGATGGCCGCATCGTCGCAGTGGGTTCGCGAGCGGACGTCGAGCCTCATGCTGGCGATGCCGAACTGATCGATGCGGGTGGACGCCTCGTGACACCGGGCTTTGTCGATGCCCACACACATCTGGTCTTTGCGGGCAACCGCGCCGACGAATTTGAGAAGCGCTGTGCCGGCATCACGTACCAGGAAATCTCGGCTCAGGGTGGAGGCATCCGCTCGACCGTTCGCAAAACCCGGGCCGCAACCGAAGACCAGCTCTTTGCAGCTGCATCGCACCACGCGCAGTGGTTCCTTCATGGCGGAACAACCACGATCGAGGCGAAGTCGGGCTACGGGCTCACCGTCGAAGATGAATTGAAGATTCTCCGCGTCATTCGCCGCATTGGTCAGTCGACGCCTCTGCACACTGTGCCTACCTTTCTCGGCGCGCATGAAACTCCCGAGGAATACCATGGCCGTGCTGATGATTACGTGCGGTTGGTCATCGAAGAGATGCTGCCTCGCGTGACCTCAGAAAATCTGGCTGAGTTCTGCGACATCTTTTGCGAGGCCAGGGTCTTTAACCTTGATCAGGCCCGGCGCGTCTTCACAGCCGCGAAACGGCACAACCTCGGACTCCGCATGCACGCGGATCAATTCACATCCTTTGGCGCGAGCGTTCTGGCGGCAGAGATGGGCGCGAAGACCTGCGATCATCTCGAACAAGCGCAGCCCAGCTCCATCGCCGCACTCCAGCAAGCCGGAGTCCAGCCCGTTCTCCTGCCCGGCTCCGTCTACGCCATCGGTTCGCAGAAATATCCCGCTGCGCGTGCGATGATCGACGCAGGTCTCGCCATCGTGATCGCCACCGACTTCAACCCCGGCTCCTCGCCGACAACCTCCATGCGAATCATCATGTCGCTTGCCTGCACGCAGATGAAGATGACGCCTGCCGAAGCTCTTACCGCCGCGACCGTCAACGCCGCGTATAGCCTGAACCGCGGCGGCGAAATCGGCTCGCTCGAACCAGGCAAGACCGCCGACTTCGTTGTCCATGACGCGGAAGATTATCGTGAACTCCCGTACTTCTTTGGCGATCACCAGGCCGCAATGGTCTTCGCCAAGGGCGTTCGCGTTGTTTGACTTGGCGCGCCCGTTCTGTTTTCATAGCGACATCGCATGCAGCCTGGAATGACCAGCCGCAACCCACTCAACACAATGCCTTTCAGCATTGCCGGCCGAATTATTGCGTCCATTCCGATTCCTCCTCCATAGGAGCGGGCGGCTGGCAAGCAGACGAAGCAATCAGGCCACCACCGCTCAGCGGTTGGTGGCTTTTCACTTTCCAGGAGAAGAATTTAGATGGCCGTGACCCTGCAGGACGTACAAGCCGCTCACCAGCGCATCCGCGACTTCATCTATTTCACGCCTGCCCCGCACTCCGACGAGCTTTCCCAGATCACCGGACAACAGGTGTACCTCAAGCTCGACAATCTGCAGCGCACCGGAGCCTTCAAGGAACGCGGGGCGTTGAACAAAATCCTCACCCTCACCGATGACGAAAAGCGCCACGGTGTCATCGCTGCGAGCGCGGGCAACCACGCACAGGCCGTTGCCTACCACGCTACCCAGCGTGGCATTCGCGCGCGCATCGTCATGCCGCTGATGACGCCCCTGGTTAAGGTCTCTTCGACCACGAATTTTGGTGCCGACGTTATCCTGCACGGCGCAAATTACGACGAAGCGTGCGCGGAAGCCACACGTTTGAGCGAAGAAGACCGCATGACCTTCCTTCATCCTTTTGACGACGACGCCGTGATCGCCGGACAGGGAACCATCGGTCTCGAACTGCTCGAACAGATATCCGGCCTTGAAGCGATCGTGGTTCCGGTCGGCGGCGGAGGGTTAATCGGCGGCGTCGCCTGCGCCGTCAAGGAGACAAACCCTCAAGTTCGTGTCATCGGTGTCCAGACCGAACGCCTCCCATCCATGCTGCGCGCGGCTGAAACCGGCCAGCCTGTTACCGTCTCGGCCGAGGCGACCATCGCAGACGGTATCGCCGTGCGCCGCGCCGGCGAGAACACGCTGCCGTTAGTACTGCGTTATGTGGACGAACTCGTAACCGTCGACGAAGAGGAAATCGCGAACGCAATTCTTGTCCTCCTGGAACGCGAAAAGACGCTGGCCGAGGGCGCGGGCGCAGTAGCTCTCGCATCCCTGCTCCAGCACAAGACTTCGTTGAACGGCCAGCGCACCGCCGTCCTGGTTTGCGGAGGCAACATCGACGTCAGCCTGCTTGCCCGGATTATCGAGCGCGGCCTGGTGAAAGACGGGCGCCGCACCCGCCTACGCATCCACCTCACCGACCGTCCGGGTGCGCTCCATTCGCTCACGCGCATCATTGCTGAAGCCCGAGCCAACATTGTGCAGACGGCTCACGACCGCGCCCACTATGGAGTAAACCTTGGCGACACCGTGATCGATGTCACCCTCGAAACGCGAGGAGATGATCATATCGCCGAGATAGGCCAGATGCTTACCGATGCTGGTTACCGCCACCAGCGAATTGAATGATGGCTATGAGACGGCCGCTGGCTCCGCAGCGGGCAACTCCTTGCGCCGTAGCCAGAAGTACAATCCCGTAGCGCCAATCGTCAGTACCAGACCAAATCCGAATTCGGTCGTCACATAAAGAGCCCGTCCTACCGGCGCTGTAATGCGATCCAGAATTGCCTGGATGAAAAGATTGTGGCTGGCATGGAGCATCGCGCAAGGCCACAGGCTGCCGGATTTGAGTCGCAGCCAGCCCATGATGAACGACATGGCAATCACCATCAGCGTGAAGCAGGCCAGCGCATATCGAGCATTCGTCCCAGCGTTGTAGTCGGCCCATAGCAGCCCCGGATAGTGCCACACTCCCCAGATGCATCCGCTCACAAGCAACCCACCGTGAAACCAAACTGCCCAACCAGGCGTGGCAGCAGAAATCCGCGCCATCCAATCTCTTCGCCCATCGCGTTTGCGAGGCTGCCAATAACTCCGAGGGTCGCCAGCAGCGGGATGCCAAGCCCAAATGTAGCTAGCTGTGGCCACTCGGGCATGTTGAAGGACGTGGCTACAGCCGCCTCGAAGCTGTGAATAGCGAATGATCCCTTGACCGCGATCCACGTCACCGCATGCACCGGAATCGCATAGAGCAAGGGCAGGAAATATCCATATGCCTCGTACTTCGCAGGCCGCCAGTTCCAGCCAAGCGTGCTCGTGTCAACATGCCGCAGCGCGCATGTTGTCAAAGCTGCAAAGGCCGGGCACCACATCACCAACCTGACCACCAATCCGCCGCCCGATCCAATGTGGTGCGAATGGATCATCAGCGCGTAGGGAACCGAGCTGAAAAGAAAGACGAGGACCAGGAATGTGAGGATTTCTTTGGCGAGCGGGCGCATTGTGGGCCTCATCGTATCACTGTGGTTTGCGGCCCGCATTCAAAATACCCGGAGACGAAGGTTCTAGGGGGTAATAGCTACACTGGATGCTTTCCCCCGCGCCGGGCAGCCACCGGACCCGTGGATTTTCGCTCGATGAGGGTCGGTTGGATCGTGAACTCTGCTCCCTTCGCGGAGGCGTTCTCTTTAACGTCATAAAGCGCGCGGAAAGCGATTTTGGCGATCTCCTGGCGCGACAATCGCACCGTGGTCAACCCGGGTTGGGTAAAGGCGCTCAGTTCAATGTCGTCGAACCCGATGAGCGATATGTCATGAGGCACCTTCAGTCCTCGCTCAAAGATCGCTCCCATCGCGCCAATCGCCGTCATGTCGTTCGAGGTGAGGACTGCCGTTGGGCGCACTTCTTTGTCCAGCAATCGCGCCATTGCTTCGTGTCCGCCATCCATGCGGTGGTTGCCTTCTTCAATCATGTTGCGGTCGAGCTTCAGGCCCTTGCGTTTTATGCTGTTCGTGAAGGCGCGACGGCGAACACGCGCGGAGGTCAGATCCATCGGACCGCTGATGAATCCGATAGCCGTGTGACCCAGGCTGGATAGATGCTCAACAGCGGCATCGATCCCGCTGGCGTAATCGATTGCGATATTGCTGATGCCTTTTTGCGGAGTGCCGGTATCGAGAAAGACGAGTGGAATGCGGCGGCTGCTCATTTCGTCAATCAGGTGCTCGTCCATCTCCGACGTCATAATGGCAACGCCATCCACCTTCCGCTGCAGCATGCGGGTCACGCACACTTCCATGCGGTGCGGATCGTAGTTCGTATTGGCAATCAGTACTTCCTGTCCGAACTGAACGGCCACGTCCTCGAAGCTTTTCACTAGTTCCGGGAAAAATGGATTGGTGATGTCCGAGATGATCAGTCCGTAAAGGCTGCTTCTGCCCGATCCGAGCGCGCGGGCATTGGTATTGGGATAAAACTTCAGTGTCTCAATGGCCTGGCGCACGCGCTCTGCTGTCTCAGCGGTGACCTTTTCGGAGCCGTTGATCGTGCGCGAAACAGTGGCAGTCGATACTTTGGCGAGCCGTGCTACTTCCTTTATGTTCATCAGCGATGATGTTTGGCCAATGAAAAGGTTATACCGAATTTCTCATCCAATATGGAACCGATTTCATCGACAAGCGAAATTACCTCACCGCATTTTAAAAATCGATTTTCCTGATTGGGTGCGAACGCCGAAATTGTAACCGATTTCATGGGCCCTGCTCCGCGCCTCCGCATCGACTGGAGCGAATAAGCTCAAAGCATGAGCCTTTCTGCTATTCTCACCGCGTATCCACGCTCGGGAGTGTATCGGTTGTCGATCGGTCGTCTATTGGCTTTGAGTCTTATCGCGCTTGTGTTTCCGCTCTTTTCCTTTGGCCAGGCCCCACTGTCCAATGCCCAACCCATGGGCGGCGGCGGAAACTCGACCGCAGGCGCGCATGCGGCGATCCACGACTCCGAGAACCGCCCCATCACCGCAGGCGGATTCGTGAACACCGGTCCGGTCGTATTCGAGGACGTCACCAGAAAGTCTGGTCTCGACACCTGGCATCACACCATGGGCGCGCCTGACAAGAAGTTCATCATCGAAACCAATGGCTCCGGCGTCGGCCTCATCGACTACGACAACGACGGCTGGCTCGATATCTATCTCGTCAACGGATCCACGGTTGACGCTCTCACCGGCAAGGCCACGCCGCCCCATGCGGCGCTCTTTCACAATAACCATGACGGCACTTTCACCGACGTTGCCGCCAAGGCAGGCGTAACCAACGATCGCTGGGGATTCGGCGTAGCCATTGGCGATTACGACAACGACGGCTGGCCCGACATCTTCGTAGGCAACTACGGCAAGAACCGCCTGTATCACAATAACCACGACGGCACCTTTACCGACGTCGGAGAGAACGCCGGCATCACCCTCGGCAACTGGTCCACCGGAGCCACGTTCGGCGACTACGACGGCGATGGCCGACTCGACCTCTTCGTTCCCGGCTACATTCACTACGAGATGGACAACCCTCCGGTGCCGGGGTCAAAGGTAGTGGCTTACAACTTCTGCAATTTTCGAGGCGTGGCCGTCATGTGCGGTCCCCGCGGCCTGCAAGGCGAGCACGATCACCTTTTTCACAACAACGGCGACGGCACCTTTACCGATGTGAGCGAGAAGGCCGGAGTCGGCGATCCCAATCGCTACTACGGATTCACCAGCATCTTCGCCGACATCAACAACGACGGCAAAGTCGACCTGGTTGTCGCCGACGATTCGACCCCGAATTATCTCTACATCAACAAGGGCAACGGCACCTTTGAAGATGACAGCTACGCCTCCGGTTTTGCTTTGAACCAGGACGGCCGCGAGACTGCCTCGATGGGTCTCGCCATTGGCGACTATGAAAACAACGGCCGCCTCGACCTGTTGACCACGACGTTCTCCGACGACTACAAGGTCCTGTACCACAACGACGGCGACGCCAATTTCACCGACGTCAGCTATCACGCCGGTCTCGCGCAGGACACCATCCCCTTCCTTGGCTGGGGCGTCGGTTTCATCGATTACGACAACGATGGCTGGAAGGACATCATGATGATTAACGGCCATGTCTATCCCGAGGTCGACAAACAGGACTGGGGTACAACCTTTGCCGAGCGCCCGCTGCTCTTTCGCAACCTCGGCGGCAAGAAGTTCGAGCTCGTTCCGCCGGTCAAGGACACAGGCCTCGCCGTTGTCACTCCCGGACGGGGCGCAGCCTTTGGCGACCTCTTCAATGACGGCAAGATCGACGTCGTCATCAACTCGCTCGACACGACGGCGGTGCTCCTTCGCAACGTCAACCCCGACAACCACCATTGGGTCGAATTCAAGCTTGTCGGGGGCCCCAAAGGCCCGCGCGACGCGATCGGTTCCGCCGTGTATCTTACCGCCGGCGGCATCCGCCAGCGTGGAGACGTGCTCAGCGGCGGCAGCTATATGTCCTCGAACGACCAGCGTGTCCACTTCGGCCTGGGCGACGCAACAATGGTAAGCGAAGTCGAAATTCACTGGCCAAGCGGGACCATTGAAAAGCTAAAACTCCCTTCACTTGACCGCGTCTTCACCGTCGAAGAAGGCAAAGGCATCACCGGCGAGCTCTGCACGGCATGCAAAACGGCATCCGCTGAGCCAAAAAGAAATAAGTAACTGTGCCGGTAAAAAATCAACAAGCCACTGCGGGCCCTTCCGATACACTAGCCTTTCCTCAAGGAGATATCTCCCGAATGTCTTGCCGCCTGACCCTCCGCGCCGCTTTGCTGGCATCCTTGCTTACCGTTCTGCCAGTTCTCCACGCGGAGAGCGCCGCTCGATCTCAGACCGCGACAGCCCATCCTGATATTGCGACTCTGGAGCGATACGTCGGACTCTATCGCTCTGCCGACGATCCGGAGGTCACCCTCTCTGTGTTTCGCGACGGCGACCACCTGGTCATTGAATCAGCTCGACTGCCCCAACACGAACTCACGGCCGAATCTGCCACCGGCTTCGCCGTCAAGGAGACTCCTCTGCACCTGGTCTTCATCACTGACACCGCAGGCAAGGTCACCGGCCTGAAGCGAAAGGCAGGCTCATCAGAAGTGCTCCTGGAGCGGATCGCCGATCAGCCCATACGCTATCAGTTCCGCCCCTACAGCCGGCAGGAGGTAATGATTCCAATGCGCGACGGCGTCAAGCTCCATGCCATCATCCTGCGTCCCACCGATACCCGCGAGCCTTTACCCTTCCTCATGGAGCGCACGCCTTACGGCGTCGACGGCTATGACTCCGATTCCGTCAACGCCCGCTACACCGAGCTCGCCGGGAGCGGCTACATCTTCGTGATGGAGGACATCCGCGGTCGCTATAAGTCCGAAGGCCAGTTCGTCATGATGCGCCCCATCGTCCCCCATCACGACCCCAAATCCGCCGATCCGAACCAGATTGACGAGACCACCGATACCTATGACACCGTCGCCTGGCTCCTCAAGAATATTCTGAACAACAACCGTCGCGTCGGCGTCCTTGGCATCTCGTATGACGGCTTCCTCGCTGCCGAGGCCGGCATCGATCCCAACCCGGCCGTCAAAGCCATCTCGCCGCAGGCTCCCATGACCGACGTCTGGATTGGCGACGACTTCTTCCACAATGGGGCCTTCCGCCAGACCTACGGATACGACTACGTCATCGGCATGGAGTCCAGCAAGGAGGCCACCTTCACCAAGTTGAACGAAGACGCCTACACCTACTTCCTCGACGCCGGATCGTTCGCCGCCGCCGGAAAGAAATCCGGCACCAGCAACCTTCCCACCTGGAAGGGTTTTCTCGATCATCCGAGTTACGACGGGTTCTGGCGTTCGCGTGCCGTGCAGCCGCACCTTACGCAGGTCGATGTTCCCACCCTCGAAGTCGGAGGCTGGTGGGACCAGGAAGATATGTGGGGACCGCAGGAGGAGTACGCCGTCCTCAAGCCCCACGATGCCCAGCACGAAGTCTTCATCGTTCTCGGCCCGTGGAATCATGGACAATGGGCAGCTACCACTCGCCATCTCGGCGCGGTCGATTTCGGAGCCGCCACCGGTGACCAGTACCGCCAGCAGATCGAAGCGCCATTCTTCGCCCACTATCTCAAAGATCAGTCCGGCTTTGACCTCGAGGACACCGCATCCTTCCAGACCGGAACCAATCGCTGGATGCGCTACAGCCAGTGGCCTCCCAAAACTTCTTCCGAGCGGAATCTTTACTTCGGCGCGAATGGCGTGCTCACCTTCCACGAGCCTGAGAGCGACAAGGAGACCTATACCGCCTACACCTCCGATCCCGCCAATCCCATCCCCTACCGTAAGCGGCCCATTGAAGCCACCTATGCGCCCACAGGCTCCGGCTGGCGTCCCTGGCTCGTCGAAGACCAGCGCGCTTACAGCCAACGCAAAGACGTCGCGACGTGGACCACGCCCGTTCTCGATCACGGCCTAACGATTACCGGAGATGTCGTCGCCGACCTTCACGCCTCCACTTCAGGCACCGACAGCGATTGGGTGGTCAAGCTAATCGACGTCTATCCCGATGATCCGTCGCTGGGCAAAATGTCCGGGTATCAGCTCATGATCGTCGATGAGATGTTTCGCGGCCGCTACCGCAGGGGCTACGAGCACCCTGAAGCCATCCCCGCCAACCAGGCCGAGGAATACAAATACAGTCTCCATGGCGCAGATCACGTCTTCCTCAAGGGGCATCGCATCATGGTGCAAGTGCAGAGCAGCTGGTTCCCCCTCTACGACCGCAATCCGCAGACCTTCGTACCCAACATCATGACTGCATCACCCATCGACTATAAGGCCGCGGAGCAACGAATCTACAGCGATTCCCACATCGAACTGCCGGTAGCTGAGCAATAACGCGGCATGGACCGGTGAGGCTCATTCCCAGGCCGGTTTCAATCGCAGACAATGACATCGGTCGATGATGCGGCTCATTCAGGTCGATGGCGGTTGTTACAGCTACGGGCTTCCACATTATCCTGATTTCGCTTCTTGCGCAGCTCCGCGATGGCTGTTCGTGATTGATCCGGATGGCAAGCAGAGCATGAGGAGGCCCGAGGCAATGAGTGATCCGGACATGAGGAGAAATCCTGCACGAGAGTTACCCGTACGCGCTTGTAGCAGACCTACAAGCCATGCTCCGGCAAAAGCGCCAAGAGCTCCGCTGCTATTGATAAGGGCGAGCACTTCGTCCAACACGTTCTTCGGGATGATCTCCGAGATAAAGGCGAAGAAGCAGCCGTAGGGAGCATACATGGCTCCCCCGGCAAGAATGAGAACTCCGTAGGCCATCCAGAAATTGTGCCCCGCGACCAGAAACGATGCAAAGAGAGCCAAGCCCGCAATTACAAGAAATGGCAATACAATCTGTTTGCGGCGCAGCGATCGATCGGAAAAATGGGCGGCGAGAAGCATGAGGATCACAGCCAGCAGGTAGGGCACGGCTGCGAGGAGACCAGCTCTCCCGATGCCGATTGTGGCCCCTGCGCGAATTATGGTTGGCAGCCAAAGTACAAAACCATACACACCGACGCTCCAGCAAAAATAGAGAATGCAAAGCACCAGCACATCTCCGCGCGCGAATGCCTCGCGCAAGCCGGCGATACGGGGTAGCGCGAGTTGTTCTCCGGCTAGTTGACGCTCAATGGCGGCGCTGATTTGTGCACTCATCCAGGGAGCGTCGCTCGGCTTGTCCCGCATAAAAGCCAGCCATAGGAATGCCCAGAGAATCGAAGGTACGCCTTCAATGATGAAGGTCTTTTGCCAGCCGAAAGCCTGAATCAGGTACCCCGTAATGACGGACATCCAGAGAACGGTTGTGGGATTGCCGAGCACGAGGACGGTATTGGCACGAGAGCGCTCCGCGCGCGTGAACCAGTGAGTGATAAGCACGAGCATCGCCGGGAAGATGATGCTCTCCGCGACCCCGAGGAAGAAGCGGTCAAGCGCGAGGAGCCAAAACTGGCGAATGACGCCGGTGAGCGCGGCCAGCGTTCCCCACAAAAGAAGTGCCACGAAGATAATCCGGCTGCTGCTGTGGCGCCGGGCGTATGCCATTCCCGGTACCTGAAAGGCAAAGTAGCCCAGAAAGAAAAGCGAGGCGAGAAGCGCTGACTGAGAGCCTGTGATTTTCAGTGTCGTACTGAGGCCGGCCGCAGCTCCCAGGCCATAGTTGGCGCGGTCGAGGTACGCGAGGCTGTAGGTGATGAATGCAGCGGGCAGGACATATATCCAGCGCTTGCGGCTATCGCGATCGCTGACGATGCTCTGCGGTGCACGATCCATTGCGGCGCGATGATTCCGTGGCCCTGTCATCTGTAAACACAAGCGTCTCGAGATCGCGGGCTGCTACACGAAGAGAACCGCAATCAGTGCGTCTCAGTTTACTTCAGATGAGAAGATCGCTGGATAGGACTTACAGGCCCGCGTACCAGTCGTAACCGAGTTTGGTCCAGTAGTCATCCGGCTTCATATCGGTATAGGCGATAACGCCGATGCGCTTGATCTGCTTATAGCCGTACTTCGTCGGTGCATGTAACCGCAAGGGCGCACCGTGAATCTGGGTGAGCGGTTCGCCGGCCATTTCAGTAACGAGCAGGGTCTGGGGATGGCGGCAAACTTCAAGATCGTAACCGACGTAGTAGTCGCCATTCGGTGTCTCCATGTACACATAGCGCGGAAAGGCGCCGTCAGGCTTTCTGGCTGGAGGATAGGCCTCGATGAAGTCGGCCATGCGAACGCCAGCCCAGTGAATGATCTGGCTCCAGCCCTCGATACACTTGAACTGAGTGACCAGCTCGTACTTCGGCAGCCGGAGGATATCTGTCAGTGAAAGTAATAGACCGGGTGTTCCGACGGCAAGCGTCGATAGGCTCGGGCCCGCCTCCTCCAGACCTCGCACGGACTTGCCGGCGCGCTCCCGGTGCGGCTCATTACCCGTGGCGTTCGACTTCGACATCGCGTCCTGAGCGGAGTCCGGGTCATCCTTTCTTACCGACGGCTGATACGCGTATTCCCATGCAGTGACATCAGGAGCGTACTGGGGAAAGCTCTTTTCGTTCTCGACGCCGACCAACTGCAGGCGCCAGCTGTCTGGGAGCAGATCTTGCTTGAGCCCGACGCGGCCATTGACCCTCGGGCGCTCAGCGTGAGTGATGGGATAGGTGGGTGCGAGTGCCCGCTCATCGAAGATTGCCCGCGACAACTCCGCATTCATCTGGAAGGCGCGACGGCGCGGCAATGGCTGCATGCCATCGGCAGGGCTGTAGACGGCCCAGCGATAAGCGCCGCATGCGGCAACAGCGGCTAGTGCTGCGAACGCAAAGCTGCGGCGTGTGTGCTTCCGTGACGCTGCCAGCACCTTCGCATTCTCGGCGTCGATGTCGTCTGCCTGGGGCTTATTTTCGGAGTCGCTCATCGCCAGCTTTTCCTTTCGACATCAAGCGAAGGCTCGCTTGCGGGCCTGATCTCGAAACCGCTGACCATGCCTCGGAAGTTATTCCAACCGGCGATGACTACCTGTATGACGTGGACAAGGAAGAACGCGCAGAAGCCCATCGTAAGCCAGAAGTGCTCCCAGCGCGCCCATTCGTAACCGCCGAGCAGAGTTGTCAGGTAATGTGCCTGTGTCGGTTTGTAGATTGCAAGTCCGGTGATGAGGCTGCCCGCACCCATCGCGATGACAGACGTATAAGCGATTCTCTGTGCGCCGTTGTATTTCTTTTGGGTCGCGAGCTTCCTGCGTAAATAGAAAAAGGAAAGGATCACCTGAACGGCCTCTTTGAGGCTTTCGCGCCGAGGTACCAGGAAGCGCCACTCGCCGGACAGTCCGAGAAAGGCGACGTAGGCAATGCCATTGATCGCGAAGATCCACATGAAGAAAAAGTGGTCGCCCAGACCCTGAGTCACGTGCCAGGGGATGTCCAGCGCCTTCCAGACAGAGGCAGGGAAAAGCCGCGTTAGCGTGAACGAGCCGACGCCAATGCGGTAGACGGCGTGCGGGTACAGATGGGCATTGTCGGTCGTGTTCCAGTAGGTGCGGATACCGCTCAGGATCATGATGAACAGCACCGGGAAGTTGATCCAGTGCATCCAGCGAATGGCGAGCGGGTGCTTGCGCTCGAGCCGCAAAGTGGCGTGGGGAGGAACGTCCCTTACTTCATCGGACTCATGGTCGTCCGGCATAAAACTCAACCATAAACAGGCTAGCCGTCCTCCTGGTGAGATACAAGGGGCTCAACGGGTGTGTGGAACTACGCCGGGGATCTTCAGGGAAATGCGATAGATGCTTGTGCTCGCAGCGATGTAGAGCGTTTTGTGATCGGGGGCGCCCCAGGCCAGGTTGCCAACAGGCTCAGGCATCGCAATCGTGCCGAGATGCTTACCGTCAGGAGAAAAGATCCAGACGCCGCCAGGTCCAGCGCTGTACACATTCCCTTCCTGGTCGACCTTCATTCCGTCTGGCGCGCCATGATGCGCATACGCACCCGCGTCAAAGAAGAGCTTCGCGTCGGTGAGTGTCCCATCGCGCTGCACGGTATAACGCATCCAAATCATCTTTGGCTCGGAGTTATCGACGTAGAGATATTTTTCATCCGGTGAAAAGGCGATGCCGTTGGGTCGCGGCAGGTCCTTGATGAGGAGTTGCAGCCCAGCACGCGCAGGGGGTGCTCCAGGCTTTTGAGAAAGTGCTCCGGGGATGCGGTAGACGCCATTCACGCGCAGTTCTCGGGCTGGGTCGCTGTCTGTCTGCGTCCCAAGCCCATAGGGTGGATCAGTGAAATAGAGTGAGCCGTCAGACTTGTAGACCAGGTCATTGGGACTGTTCAGGCGCTTGCCCTGGTAGGTGTCCGCGAGAATCGTAATCTGCGCCCCAGAATCGATGCTCTCGAGTCTCCACACATCCCGTTGCGCGTGCCCCGCTACGGTTAGCCGGCCTTGAGAGTCAAGGGTCATGCCGTTCGAGCCAGGCTCGGGACCGCCGTAGGGAGGTGGACCCTTATAGCCGCTCGGCTGCATGAAGATGCTGACGCCGCGAGCCGGGTTCCATATGCGGATGCTGTTGCTGGGAATTTCCGCAAAGATAAGGCTGCCGGATGGAAGCCAGAGCGGGCCTTCGGTCCACTTGAAGCCTGTCGCTATTCGTTCGAGAACAGGCTGGGCGGGAATGAGTCTGTTTACAGCCGGGTCGAGGCGTTCTATGGATGTCGTAACTAAGACCGTGGCAGAAGGAGTTGCGTCGTCTTTAGAACCGGCGTGCACGACCGATAGAGGGCCAAGCGCTTTCGCCGCCAGCAGCATCACTGCGCTGAGAGCGCAGATAGAACTTTTCTTCGTCACTGCCTGTCATCTCCTGGCTTTCTCTCTTTACGTTCTCTATAAATGGAGAAGGCATGCATCAAATGGAGAAGGCATGCATCGTTAAAGCGATACACCTCGCTTCCAGGGAATGAAATCATTCTGCCCAAGTATCTCCGCTTTTGTCAGGGCACTTCCGCTGGCTACGTTCAGTATCGTCTCCAGAATGGAATCTCCGAGTTCTTCGATGGTCGCCTCACCACGGATGATTGCGCCGGTATCGATATCAATGATGTCGGTCATGTGATCTGCGAGGCGCGTATTGGTGGCGACCTTGATGACCGGTGTTACCGGGTTGCCCGTGGGCGTACCAAGACCCGTGGTGAACAGAACGATGTTTGCGCCGGCTCCCACCTGGGCAGTAACGCATTCCACGTCGCTACCCGGAGTGCACAGCAGATTCAACCCACTGTTTGTTACATATTCCGGATAATCGAGTACCCCGTGAACCGGAGAGGTCCCGCTTTTTCTCGCTGCGCCTGCGGATTTCATCGCATCCGTGATCAGGCCGTCCTGAATGTTACCCGGAGAGGGATTCATTTCGAAGCCGGAATGAACCGCTTTTGCGCGCGCGTTGTAATCGCGCATCAGCTGGATAAAGCGGTCCGCATCGTCAGGGTTGGAGCAGCGATCGATAAGGTTTTGTTCGACGCCGCATAGCTCAGGGAATTCTGAAAGGATCGACCTGGCGCCTAGCGCGGCGAGTAAATCGGAGACGCGTCCCAGGGCGGGGTTCGCAGAGAGCCCGGAGAAGCCATCCGAGCCGCCGCATTTCAGGCCGACTGTGAGTTTTGCAATCGGGGCCGGCTGTCGCACGAATCGATTCGCCTGCAAGAAACCTTCGAAGGTGGCCTCGATCGCTTTCGAAAGCATTGTCGCTTCGAGTCCCGACTGCTGCTGCTCGAAGAGGAGTACGGGCTTGGTGATGTATGGGTTTCGCCTTCGCAGTTCTTCGAGGAGGATGGCTGTCTGGGCATGCTGGCAGCCGAGACTCAGGACGGTTGCACCGGCGACGTTCGGGTGGTGAATGTATCCGGCAAGCAGGCCGCAGAGCGCCTGGGAATCTTGTCGCGTGCCTCCGCAACCCCCTTCGTGAATGAGAAACCGGACGCCGTCGAGATTAGAAAAAACACGCTCACGTGTGACTGAGTGTTGCAGATGGGGGGCGGACGTCTGTTGCAAGTGCCGATCAACCAGTTCCCTGACCTGCTGGCTGTACTTTTTAGGACGGCTGTAACCCAGTTCCTCTTCGAAGGCTTCGCGCAGGGCTTCGACGTTGCGATTTTCACAAAACACCAGCGGAATCACGAGCCAGTAGTTCCGGGTGCCCACCTGTCCATCGTCGCGGTGATAGCCATTGAAGGTGCGCTGCTGCCAGCGCGAAACATCCGGAGGCATCCACTCGAAATGGGCGTCTCTGCGCGCGAAGTCTGTCGCGTCGTGCTGAACGTTCCGCGTGCTCAGCAGACCGCCGCGAGGGATCGCCTCCCGAACGCGTCCTACGACGCCGCCATACATGATGATTTTCGAGCCAATCGCGAGATCCTCGATCGCAAATTTCTGCTTCGCCGGAATGTTCGTCACCGGAATATAGGTTGAGCCGGCAAATGAGACGGGCTCGCCACCCGGCAAGGTTGTAAGGGCGACCAGAACGTTATCGAGCGGATCGACTTTGAGTAACTTTTCGGCGGCCATTGTGTAGATCGATTCTCTTCGAGGCACCTTCCATCCTATCGCCTGGCCGGCAAAGGCTCCAGAAGGCGTCTAATATTGACGTATTGATCGCCACGAAAAGGAAGCCTCAGACATGGCAACCTCGACTCTATCCGCTGAAGTCAAGATAGCGAAGACGCCCCCACCGCCCATCTTCCAGAATGTCGGTGAAGAGCGGTTACATCGGAAGCAGCGCCTGGCATCGGCGTTCCGCCTCTTTGCGAAGTTCGGATTCAGCGAAGGTGTTGCAGGACACATCACGGTCCGCGACCCTGAGGTTCATGACCACTTCTGGGTGAATCCATTCGGGATGCATTTCGCTCACATTCGCGTTTCGGACCTGATTCTTGTGAATGAGAAAGGCGACGTGGTTGAAGGCAACCGCCCGGTCAACGAGGCCGCCTTCGCCATTCACTCACGGCTGCACATGGCAAGACCGGATGTCGTCGCGGCCGCCCATGCTCACTCCCTTTACGGAAAGACCTGGTCCACACTCGGCCGCTTGCTGGACCCGCTGACTCAGGATGCGTGCGCCTTTTATCAAGACCACACCCTGTTCACCGATTACACCGGCGTGGTGTATGAAGCGTCGGAAGGCGATCGTATCGCTGAAGCTCTGGGGCATCGCAAGGCCGTAATCCTGCAAAATCATGGCATCCTGACTGTCGGAAGTACGGTCGACGAGGCCGCGTGGTTTTTCA
This sequence comes from Acidobacteriota bacterium, assembly GCA_013289875.1. Lineage (GTDB taxonomy): Bacteria > Acidobacteriota > Terriglobia > Terriglobales > Acidobacteriaceae > Silvibacterium. The sequence goes on from JABCZC010000022.1 coordinate 57,985, forward strand.
TTACGATGGATCGATCCTGCCAGTCGCAGCTGATGGCAGAGTCAGCGGGCAAGCCGATTCCAATTTCACATGAGAGTGCGGTCGTCGCGCACAAGCAGGTTGGAAACGCGCGCGTGGGCTGGTTTCAGTATCAGCCTCTCTGGGATTTAATTGTCAGAGAGCAGCCCGATCTCCTTGACTAGCCTTCGGCCCCATTTCTTAGCCCAACCACTGGGGATTGTTGAACGTGCCGTCGTAAATATGTGACGACTTGTACGCTTCAAATTTCCCGTCTGTTGCGACTGGCGCCGTCTTCTGCAGGATGGCAACCTTCTGCTGGTCGGTCATCGGCTTGAAACTTCGCGCCAGACCGAGCGCTTGGTCCAGATTCTGGAGAGACTCGCAGCCGGTAATCGTCATCGTCACCGGGACACTCATCGCATAGTGCAACGCTTCGACAGCAGTCACGGTACCCGTCTTGATGATGGCGCCATTGCTCAGCGGCTTCATGCCCAGGATGGCCATGCCATGCTTCTGAGCCACCGGAATCACTTTTTGCCCGAAGCTGTCAAAGTGCTCATCCAGCGCGTTCACAGGCATCTGCACTGTGTCGAATGTGAACCCGTGTTTGTCCGCTGTTTCGATCATGTGCAGGTGCATCTCCGGGCTCTTGTGTCCTGTAAAACCGATGAACCGGATCTTCCCTTCTTTTCGCGCCTGCTTCAGCACGTCCACCACATTGCCGGGCTGGAATGCCTGCTCGGGATCGCCCATGCGAATCACTTCGTGGATCTGTACCAGGTCGATGTGGTCCGTCTTCAGCCGCATAAACGACTGCTCCAGCTGCCTTCGCGCTTCCGCACCCGTGCGCCCGTCGATCTTTGTCATCAGAAAAGCCTTTTGCCGATAGCCATCGTGTAACGCCTTGCCCATGCGCTCTTCGCTCACACCGGCGTTGTAGTCCCAGCAGTTATCCAGGAAATTGATGCCGTCATCGAGCCCTTTTCTGACGATGCGAATCGCATCCTGCTCGGAAACGCTCGACAGGCCAAGATGGTAGCCGCCAATGCCGATGATCGAAACCTCGGCATCCGCCCGTCCCAGTTTCCGACGGCCAATCCCATTCACCGTTGTCACAATCGGCAAAGGAGTCTGCGCGGCCGCCCCGTGCAGTCCCGATCCTGCACCAACATTTTGGCCTGCTGCACTCTTTAATCCGGCGAGCGCCGCAGCAGCCGCTGCCTGCTTCAGAAAACTACGTCGTTCCATCCTGATCCCCCTATGAGTCTTTGATGTGTTCCCGTGGAGAAGGACGCAAGTTCGGGTCATTCGCCGTTTCCTGCTACTTACGTCAAGGCATTATTTGGGAGCCTTGAGCTAGATGTCAATTCAAGCCAGAAGTGCGAAGGTGGGAACGATGTCCTCTGCTCTTGCGCCTCTCATCCGTGCTCTGTATTGTTTTACTTTCATCGGGAGAACGTTTACTTAAATGGCCGAAAACTCACCCTCGCGACGCAAATTCCTCCAGACCTCCGCGCTTGCCGCTTCCGCGCTTGCCTTCCGCACCAACCCGCTCCTCTCGCAGTCCACTCAGGTCGACGCTCACATCGAGGTCCTTCCCGCCGAGCCCATCGGTGTGATCTCCCCAGAGATTTACTCCCACTTCATCGAGCAGCTCGGTGGAGTCGTCTACGACGGCGTCTGGGTCGGCGAAAACTCGAAGATCCCCAACCAGGGCGGCATCCGCTCCTCCTTCATCGACATGATGCGCGCCGTCGAGGCCCCGCTCCTGCGCTGGCCCGGCGGCTGCTTCGCCGACTCCTACGACTGGCACGACGGTATCGGCCCGATCGACAAGCGGCCCGCTCGCGCCGGCTTCTGGGATCAGCAGGACTCAAACCACTACGGTCTGCACGAATTCATGCGCACTTGCCGCCTTATCGGCTGCAAACCCTACCTGGCTGCGAATCTGCGCACCCAACCTGCCCGCGACTTCTATCAGGAGATCGAGTACTGCAACGCCCCGGCCGGCGACCTGCCCTCAAACTCCGCCGCTCCCGCCGAGCCGGATGCCTTCGCCACCCAGCGCGCTGCGAACGGCGATCGGGAACCTTTCAACGTCGACCTTTGGGGAGTAGGCAACGAGAGCTGGGGCTGTGGCGGTAACATGACACCCGAAGAGTACGCCGCTGCCTACCGCCGCTACACAGCCTGGGTTCCGAGCTATGGCGACCCTCTTCGCTTCGTGGCGGTCGGCCCTAACGGCGACGATGTCGACTGGACAACGCGCCTCTTCAAAGCGCTGTATGCCAACCCCGAACGCCGCCACATCTGGGGACTCTCGATTCACTACTACACGTCCGGCAGTGCCGCACGCTTCGCCGATGGCGACGCCCTTCAGTTCAGCGACGACGAGCACTACGATCTGCTTACCCGCGGCTCGCTCATGGAGAAGATCATTAACGATCACTGGTCGGCGATGGGCAACCTGCCCGGTCAGCCGAAGAGTCCCGGCCAGCCGCGCGTCAAGTTCGTGGTCGACGAATGGGGAGCCTGGTACGGCAAGGGCACAGAACTCGGGCCGGGATACAACTTCTCGCAGCAATCCACCATGCGCGATGCGATCCTCGCTGCTATCACCTTCGACATTTTCCAGCGCAACGCGGACAAGGTCGGCATCGCCGCCGTCGCCCAGTCGGTCAACTGCCTCCACTCGCTCATGCTCGCGCAGGGAGATAAGGTGACGCTGACCCCGACCTTCGACATCTTCAAGATGTATCTGCCACACCGCGGAGCCCAAGCGGTCCGCGCCGAGTTCACCGCTCGCGCAATTCCCAACCCGCTCGGAAACACGCCGATCCAGGTAGGCGGCGCCAGTTACATCGGCGCGCTGGCTCCGGTAAAGACGCTTGCAGGTCTCAGCGGCTCCGCATCGCTCGCGGCGAAAGGCCCTGCGTCGGAGAATGGGAAGCTCCTGACTTTGTCGGTTGTGAATCCACATCTAACGCGACCTATGACAACCGAGATCGCCGTTCGTGGAGCGAGCGTCACCTCGGCCACTGGCACCGTCCTGTCCTCGCACGATATTCACGACCATAACGACTTCGCACACCCCGACGCTGTTAAAGCGGCCGCCGCTTCGGTTAACACCCCAAACGGAGGAAAGCTCCTGCACACCTTCCCACCAGCGAGCGTGACGACATTGCAAACAAGGTTGGCCTAGGGAGATGAGCCTGATCGGCCAGACGTCCGCGCACTAGCGCTTTGTACCGACGTATCTAGTATTGCGCCTGCTTATCGCTGTGCGAAGCTTAGACCTTGTGCCAAATCGGCACCTCGGATTAGACCATTATGGCAAGGTCAAAAGTAAGTCGATGACTTAAATGGCGAGGCGGCTACCGAATAGTGTCCGTAAACATATCATAATAAAAGACAGTGGAGAATATATTATCAACGGTTGCCCCCATAGTTGCCCCCTGCAAAGCTGTGCTGAGGCTGCGAGACGCACTTTGCAATGCTCTCTCCGTCATAGCCGGAATCACCTCGGCCTTGGCTACTGCGACCGTCACGATGGTTGTCCATGGGGTGGGGGTGGCTTGCGTGAGCATACTTAGCACGTGCGTTACAAAACAGACCGGAGACATGGTTTACAGCGTCTTGCTGTGCCCAAAATTGTGCCCCGTGTGCCCTTGTTTGGGGTTGTTTCCAAGAGAGCGCAAATTCGAGTAGATGCCGCCAAGTTCAAGACGCACAAATGCATACAAACAGGACATGAATAGTCGGGGAGAGAGCATTCGAGTATTCGAACCTCTGACCCCCTGATCCCGAAGATTGGACCTGCGCTTGACCCATCACTGAGTTCTGCGCTCTTCCTGCTCCCGTGCGATGGCCTGCGCATCTCGCCCATGGCAACAGGGTCGGCGAACAAGAGACGAAAACACAATGAGGAAAAGTGGACCGTCAGTTGCACCTGGAGAGAGGGATGATCTTACTGGCGTTCCCGGCATTTACTAGTACGCACCGGTGCTAAGGAACGATGAGATGGCTGTCAGAGTGCTTCATTTTGGAAAGGATAACTGCAACCGATTGCTAGTACTCCGCAGCGTCGGCTACGCAGTGGACACGTGCCGAACTGTGGAAGAATTTCACTCCGTGCTGCAAAAGGGAGCAGGTGCTGACGTCATATTGGTTACGACGGGACCTGCACGGGAGCGCCGCCAAGTGATCACGCTGGCCCGTGAACGTTCGCACGCTCCTCTGGTCCTGTTTAGTACCTGTTACGACTATGCGGACGAGGCCGAGTTCGATCTTGTCATTCCCCCTCTCACGCATCCGGAAGAGTGGCTGCGAAAAATAGCCGGGTTAATAGAGCAAAGCCGTGCCTTGAGCGCTATGTCCACAGCCATACGCGAGCGGTCGGCATTATTGAGACGGGACTCCGAGATTGTGAGACTAAAATCCATGATCGAACGGCAGAAGTCAGCTACAGCGCGAGCGAAGACAGAGAGGATTATTGACCGTATCCGGCAGAAATCTGACCCGGTGGAGAAGTAGCCGTTGGCCACCTTGGGGACGGTACCGGATCAAGCGGTTTTTCGCGTTTTCGCAACCTCTAGCTCGGCACTCACTGGCTGCACCTCGGTGAGAAAGCCGTGTTCTGTGTCCGTTGTTCTTGTCATTAACCTGAGAGCGTTCAGTGCGACGAACCGCAAATGTATGCGATCAAGGAGTTCGTTTTCGAATTTTTGTCTTGTACCAGCGGACAGCACTCTGGACCTCAAGCGTTGCTGTATTCCCGTGATCGCGCACGATTGTATCGCGATCTGCAACTGAAGCTGCTCCCGATTCATCACGGCGCAAAACCCCTGATGCCGCTGGAAGACTCTACCAAGTTTGAAGGATGCCGTCCGGGCGGCTATTTTTACGGTGTACTTTCTCACCCTACTAACAGAAGATGCACCGTTTATAAAGGGGGGTTGTTCCGGTTAGGCTGCCCTCAATTTCTCAACTTCTAGTTCGGCGATGAGACGCACGATGTGTTGCTTGAGTTCCGCGAGGGCCGGATCATCAGGACTGAGTTCCGTTCTCATCTCCACTTGCGTCAATGTTGAACAAAGCAACTCGACGAGAGTGGGGGCTCTCTTCACACCCAGTTAGATGCCTCTGGCCGGGGCAGCCGCCTCAAAAAGAGAGGGTAAACACTTCGAGGATAGTCCTCACATTGGCTTCCCGGTATGTTTCCCTCCAGACGCCCTCTCAAAGACGCCTAAACGGTTAAGAACTCATCAATTTGAGGAGCGGCGATGCGGAGGGTGTTCGGAGTGTGGCCGGGAGCCCGGACGGCAAACGGTTGGCGACCGCGAGCGATGATCAAACGGCGAAGGTAGTCATATTCACCGGCATAGTCCCACCCGTACGCTGCGATTGTCCCGCCAGGCCGAAGCACGCGGTGTTGCTCAGCAAGTGAGCGATCGAACGCAATAAAATTCAGGGCGAGACCTGAGACACACGCGTCGAAGCCTGTCGAGGGAAACTGCAAGATGTTGGCGTCGCCAAGAACGAACCGAACCCGAGGATCTTCGCAACTCCGTTTAGCAGACGTTAGTTAGTCAGCCGAGCTATCGAGGCCAACAGCTTCACTAGGATCGCAGCATGCAAGAATCGCTGAGGTAAGGGCTCCCGTCCCGCACGCGATGTCGAGCCACTTGAGGCGGGCGGGGAGCGTCAGCCATGCGAGAAACCTTGGCGCAATGACGCGGCTCCAATGTCCGACATACGCCTCGTACCCAACAGCGTCATTCCACATCATTCAATCTCAAACATAATTCTTGGGAAGATCGCGGCCCATTAAGCGACGGATCAACACGACTGCTCACTTGTAAATCTTAGCGTTTAGCGCTGCCTCTTTTGTGAGCGGGTGAGAACGTCGTGGTCCTGGACCCTCCTACGTGTTCGTGATCGAGCCGCCCATCAGCCTGCCCGCGGAGGAGCGGGCGTTCCTCGCGGCCACGACTGATTGAGAAGTCCATTTCACCGCCACTTTTCATTTGGGCCGAAAACCCTAAATTGGAGTCGGGCCGGGCTCGATACTTGCCTGTTGTTACCCGTATATACTTTCATTCGCATCTGTGGGACAAGCAAATGAAGACTTTCCTTTCGGTTTCGCTGGCCGGCTGCCTAACGCTTCCCGGCGCGCTCTTCATCTGTGGCACATCGCTTCGAGCTCAGACCGGGCAAGCTGTCATCGGGACTCACGACGGCGGTACAAGTGAGTTACTTGAGAGCATTTTCATTCCTCCAAAGCCGAATGCCCCGTTCAGCCTGACGCTCGAAACAGAGTGGACCAGGCCGATGGGGAATGGCGGGACCTTTACCTTGGCCAACAAACGCCGAATCATGCGGGACAGTGCCGGTCATGTTTATCAGGAACGCTGGTACCTTGTCCCCAAAGGCGGAAGCATTGAGCCGACGATGAATTACACTCAGATCGCCGATCCGTACGAGCACGTCGGCTACAGCTGCGAGGTGGCTTCCAAGACATGCTTCACTGAACCGTATCGTAGGTCGGCCGCTGCCACGTATCAGCCGGCGATCGGCGTGTCGGGCCCCCTTCCGAATGGACAAGGTTTTCGAAAGGTCGAAGATCTCGGGCGCAAGGAAATTGAAGGGTTGGAGACGACTGGCTTCAGAGAAACCACAACCGTGAACCCGGGAGTGTTTGGGAACGACCAGCCGATGATCACCATTCGCGAGTTTTGGTATTCGCCGCAGCTCGGAATCAATCTGATTTCACTGTTTGACAGCCCGCAGTCGGGCAAACAGCAATTTACGGCGACTAAGGTAAGTACTGCAGAACCAGATCCGCACAGGTTCACGTTGCCCGAAGGCTTCTCAGTCGATCGAAGCGGTATCGAAGAACCAAAACCATAGTATCGGCTGACCCCGCCTTGTTTCCGGCCAAAGATCTGGCTATTTAATCTATCGGAAACAGGCTACGCACTCAGTTGAGATCGGCTCTGGTCTCCTCCCCGTTATACTGACTGGACCATGCCCGGCGAGCCTCCGACACTGACCCGCCGCAGTTTCCTCAGCGCTGCTGCCGCGGGAATTGTTTCTAGTCCGATATGGGGAAGGCCATTACGGCGCGCGTTTCGGATTCCCAGTTGCTCAGCGATATTGAGCATCGCACTTTCAACTTTTACTGGGAGCGTGTGAACCATAGCAACGGCCTGATCGCAGATCGTTGGTCGACGCCGGCCGCTTGCAGCATCACGGGGACAGGCTTCGCTCTAACTGCCTGGCCAATTGGAGTTGAGCGCGGTTGGATCACACGCAATCAGGCACGAGACATCACGCTGCGGACGCTGCGGTTCTTTGAGCAATTACCGCAGGGCGAACAACGGTCTGGCACCGCGGGCTATCGTGGCTTCTATTACCACCTTATCGATATGGAGACCGGACTACGGTTGCCAGATTGGGAACTTTCAACAATTGATACCTGCTGGCTGCAAATGGGCATGGCATTTGCGCAAGGCTGGTTCGACCAGGAGGATGAGAAGGAAAAGGAGATCCGTGCACTCGCGCAGCGTCTGCTGGATCGCACCGAATGGGATTGGATGCAGGCCAATAGCACGGGCGGTAAAGCCATCTCGATGGGCTGGCACCCGGAGAGCGGCTTTATTGAGCGAAATTGGGATGGCTATAACGAGGGTATGGCGCTCTATTTCCTCGCGCTCGGCTCACGGTCTCACCCGGCTAAGGAGGGCGCCTTCGAGGCATGGACTGCGCCCTTCCCAAAATATTGGCGCGGAGAAGG
>JABCZC010000023.1 GCA_013289875.1 Acidobacteriota bacterium
ATGCGCGAGCTAACGGCCAGAATTCGTAGTGCTGTCCGGAGATTTCGGACGCCTGCATTCACCTCCGAGGCGCTCATCGCAATTGGAGAAATTACTTTAGACCCGGCACGTCGTCGCGTTGTCCGTTCAGGCTGCGAAGTCCGACTCACACCACACGAATTCGACGCATTGCAGTTTCTGATGGAACATGCAGGTCGTCCGATTACTTACTCCCGACTGGCAACTGCTCTTTGGGGCCCTGATTCGGGCGAGAATCGACAATATCTACGGGTTCTTATTGGACAACTCCGCAAAAAATGCGAAGTGAAACCCGCCAGCCCGGAATACATCCTGACTGACAGCCACTTCGGATACCGCTTCCGTGAGGCTTAGCAAAACTGGTGCAGCGAGCCCCCAGCTACAGCCTTCTGCCAACACTCAAGTCGTGAATTAGATCCTAAAGGACACTTACAAAATCTGAATCGCAACCAATAGCGCGAAACCATTGGAACATGCCATCTTATACCAAGGAATTCCATAGATCGCGGTAGTGTCAGCAGGGGCGCCATTATGTTCTCTTCCGCGATGATGGCTCTGCAGTTCTTCGTTGTGCTGTTTATTTATCCGGAGACGAAAGGGATCACGCTGGAGCAGATGCAGCGGCGGTTGGGAATCGATTCAGAGGCACAAACGTTATTGGCGAATGAAGGTCTTGCCATGAGACGGAAAAGCAGCTTATAAAGTGGGGTGGGGAAAATCGCTGAGCTGCGCATGTCTCATCTCCCTCCTCGCGTACGGCGAAAGCACGCAAAGCACGGCAGGCCCAACGAGGAGACTTGTATGTCATTCAAAGCTGCCCATGTTCTCATTGCCGGGACTGTTCTCGCTGCCGGCTGTTGCCTTTCTCCAGCCCAGGAAGTCATCCACGCGCTGACGGGCGTTGCGAGCAAGGTTGATAGCTCAGCTCACACGATTACATTGACGAATAGTGACGGCACTCAGACGGTCGTTAAAGACGACGCGAAGAACCACCCACGCTATGACTTCGACAAGACGCTGCAGTCGGATGCGACGGACAGCGCGGCTTTCGACAAACAGGGCGACCGCGTGATTCTTTACTACTTTGGGGATGGCTGGCAACGCCGCGCAGTAGCGGTTAAAGACCTGGGGCAGACCCCGCTGAAGCTCACTTCGGGAGAAGTGACGCACTGGGACCGTCATCATCACGTAATTACCATCAAGGTCGCTGACGGTACGAAACAGACATTTCAGCTTGACAACAAGACCGCGGTAGACACCCCGATGGGTGTGGTGAATGGGGAAAAGTTCGATCCTCAGAACGGTGACCAGATCTCGGTTAAATATCTGAACAAAGACGGCAATAATGATGCCATCTTCCTGAGCGAGAGCTAACGAGCGCTGGGGAGCACCCCAGGTCCCGAGATCCAGACCCCGGGGCACCCCAGGCACTACTTGACTGTCCATCCGAGAGTAAAGCGCAGGCCGGTACGGATGCTCGCAGGGAACGAGGGATAGCCAATGGGGCCGATGTGCTGCTGGCTGAGGTAATTGTCGAGTTGTGGGTAATAGCTCAGCCAGGAGGTGATGGGGATTGCAGCGGCAAGGTCGAGCTTGGCGTAGGAGCGTGGTCCAGATTGCGGTTGGGCAGAAGCGGGGTATTCCCAGTTGCCTATTATCGAAGAGGATCGGGAGAAACCCAACGTCGATCTCGCCTTGGTGAGTGAGGCTTGGTGGCCGGTTGTCGTTTCTGATTCGAAGCCGACTGAGCCGCCGACACATGGCGCAAGACGGTGGGTCGCAAAGCCTGCCCAAGCCCATAAACATCGACTCTTGCATGCAATCCCGAAAGACGTGCCAGAACAACGGAGTTGTATTGAAAACACCGAGCGCAGCCTCGCTTTCATTGCTCAGCCGGAAGAGCTCCTCAAGGAAATTGAAGACGTCGAGAACATGGGTCAGCTGATTGTCTATGTGTTCCAACTCTCGTACCCATTCACTCTCGGTCAACTCACTAGTTAGTTTCAGTCTCCCCAATTTCCTCCTATTTCCCATTTCTAGAACCGTCCTGTTTTATCAGACGGCGATGGTGAGAGCGCGGCTGCCATCTACACCCTGCTGGGAACGGCACGCCTCAACGGCATCGATCCGGAACGCTGGCTGCTCGAGGTGCTGAGCCGCATCGCCGATCATCCTCTCGGCCGGATCGAGGAACTGCTGCCCTGGAACCTTAAAATGGAGTTAGATCCGGAACGTTAGATCAAGAGCCTCTTGATCAGCCTCTATAGAGCGAAACTATGCGACCAAAGAGCCGATTTTTAAAGCGAGCGTCGTTTTATCTCGTTTGCGGCGCCATCTGCACTGCTAGGGCACAGGACCTGCACATGAGCATTACTGACCATACCTACGCTGATGACAAGATCAGCGTAACTGCACCGGCGACCTGGAGCATCGCCATCGATGACGTTAATGGAATTCCTCGCGGAGTGACTCTGCACAAGGGGAAGTACGTCCTTCGTCTCTGCACTTCATGCACCCAGGCCAGCGGGATAACGGGAGGACGATTCGGCGAGATCGCAGGTCTGGTTCAGCCATGGTACAGGGTTGATCCCTTGGCCAACCCTGCTCCCTGCGGCCAGCAGAGATCGACCAGGATTTCAGAACAGCTCAATCGAATAGACTTTTGGTTTCGACGTGATCCTGCTCATCTCTATGACGAGAACGCTGACGACTGTCGCCAACCAAAAACGATGGCGACGGTATGGTACGGCTCCTATTTTGCGGAAAATTGCTCCTATGCTGCCACGGGAGAAGATTGCGGAGGATACTTCCTTCACCTCAATTGGCTGACCAGGCAGCATGCGAGACCGCTCCCTACCGATGAAATGGCCTTCGCGCTGACCTACGACGAGACCGATCTGGATCAGTTGCCGCACAAAGGCGATCCCGAGCTGAACCGCGTGCTCATCGAGGCTACAAATATTGTGCGCTCGGTGCACTTCAAGGACTTGAGAGTGAAGCCCGCCGGAACAGCATCCCCATAAGAATGGCCTCCCACGGTCACCGCATCGTTTGAGTGTCCACCAAAAACAAGTGGACACCTGTCCCTGCTGCTGATCAAGGCGGGTGAACCGACGGCCTTTGGAATCACCGTGGAACTGCTCATGCTGTCCAGTGCAGCCGCCATCGTCGGCGGACTGTACATTGGCGCGGAATCAACGGGGTGCGGGCGCCGATCCTTCGTCGAAGGTCGGCGTCTGGAACGGGGCGCTGGTGCTCGAACTGCTCGCCGTGGTGCCATTTTTAGCCGCGATACCGGCGCTCTTCCATGAACTGGCGGACAGCAAGCTGTTGCACGACATGGCGCCCGGCGCTATCCCTGTCGCGCTGGGTGCTTCCGAGCTGCTGCCGATGGTAGCCATCCTGCCGTTCATGCTGTATCAGCTTGCCGGCTTTGGCACCGTGCACATCGTCTTGCCGAAGTGGGTGAACCGGATCATCAACATCGGCATTCTCTTCTTAATCACTGCCAGCTACATCGCCAACCGCGAGGGCGAGTACGCCTGGGAAAGGAGATTCGCCGGGCTACTGGTTGTCATCATGGTGATTCTCGTGTTCTATGGGGTTCTCAAGCTGAGACAGATGCAGGCGACCTACGACGCATTCTGCCCGCGCAAGCCTCCCAAGTAACGACTCGATAGTCCTCGCTCTTCGTATCTGAATTTTGCTTATTAAGCCGACTATGGTCTCCCCTAAGAGTTGTGTTTTCTTCCAACCAATTTCTATTTCTACCTCAACGCAGTCCAGCTATTGTCAGGATTAAACTCTGTCATTGCCTTAGCCACACTGGTAGTGTCATTGCCGAGGTTTTTCGCGTAGACCACGCCGTCCTGATTGATGATGAACGTCTTGATGCCCGATTCGCTGTACGTTGCCGGGTACGCAACATAGGCGAATCCACCGGTCATCTTTCCATCGACGACATAAGACTTTGCACCACCCTTGGCTGCGGAACCCTGACTATCCAACCGCCGGAAGTAATAACCATAAAAGGGCTGGTGAGCGTCAGGCTTGACGGTAAATCCCTCTTCTGTCGCGAACGCCACCAGCGGCCCGAGTGGGCTGCGAGGAGCGCCTTGAGAAGACTCCCAGTACAATCCATTCTGCTGGCCGGTATCGCTGATGAATTTTTGCGCGTACTGTTTGACGCCGCCGTGCTTTTGCGAAAAGTACTGATCCTGGGAGTTCGCCAGAGCGGCGCAGACATCGATAGCGGCGAGCTCGTCGCGGCCGATGCGACGGGCCAGGATTTCTTCTTTGCCGGCTGCTGCATCGAAATACCACTGGCCGGCAGCGTTCTTCATCAAAGGAATGGGAAATGCCTGGTTTTCGGCGCCCACCAGCAGCAATTCGCTGCCATCGCCCAGCTTCCGCCACCGGCTCATCACCTCGTAGGCTTTGGCGAATCCATCAAAGGCCGCCTTATCTTCAGCAGCATCGCCAGTGGAGATGATCGCTGCCGATCCTGGACTGAAGATCGCCAGAATTGCATCGTGATTTTGCGATTTCGCGGCATCCGCGAGCGCCTTGCCGGCCTCGTCGGGCGAAGCGAAGGTTTTGGGTGCGGCCTGGGCGGACTCAGGATTTTCCTTCTTGTTGCAGGCTGTGAGAGAAAGAAGCAACACGAAACCCAGAGTCAGGTGTAGGAAGGATGAAACTAAACCGACGCGATTGCGAACTAGATCGAACATTTTGATCCTCCAATGGGTGTTGTTCATTGGCTTCCCCGGCCTGGAAACCTAACGCCGGAATCCGCCGCCACCACCACGGAATCCACCGCCGCCCCATCCGCCGCCGCCACCACGGCTGCCCCAGCCCTGCGAGCTGGATGCCCGTGAGCCCCAGCCACCGCCGCCGGAGTCGCCAGAATGGCCGCCCCAGCCACTGAATGCCGACGAGCCGCCGCTATGCGAGTCCCAGCCTCCGCTACTGCCTCCCCAACCGTGAGCAGCATCAGAACCGGAGTCCGCCTTCTGCCAGCCGCTCCCTGTGTTTTTGTAGGCGTTGCCGTTCGCGGTCGCATACTTGTTCCCATTGGAGGTCGAGGCGCCGGCAACCGTTCCGTTGGCGTCCGAGTAATGCGCCGAGTTCACCGACGTGCCGTCCTTCGAGGCGTATGAGCTTCCATATTGCGCGCCATAGGTAGAAGTCTGATGGGTTTGGGCGTAGGCGCCGGTACTTGGGTTATAAGCTTGTCCTACCCTTTGGGTGCCATAGGCTGTCGAGGTTGACGCCCCGCGCGCATAAGTCCCGGTGGAAGGGTTATAGCCAGAGGAGGCATGCGCGCTCCCGTATGGTCCATAGGCGGAAGCACTTGAACCGTAGTAGCCCCCATGCCAGGCGTCGTTCCCGTAGTAGGCTCCGCCGTGGTAGTACGCGCCGCCGCCGTACCAATTGCAACTCCAGCTGCTGTATCCCCAGCCACAGCAGCCGCCGCTCATCATGGCTCCAATAGCTAGTCCCGCCCCGAAGGTAAGGACGCTTGCCGCCACAACATCTGCAGTGGTGTAGTTGGGAACGACATAGGGATATCCGTAAATGACCGCAGGGTTGTACTGCGGGACATACACAACCTGTGGGTTGGTCGGCTGAATGACGATGGTCTGCGGCGACTGTTGCACGACGGTGATTTGCGCGCCGGACTTCAGATTGCCCGCGGCCTTCGCCTTCGCGCGCAAGGTTTGAATCGCCGTCATCACGTCGGCCTGCTGATTGTGGTAGTCCTCACCCAACTGCGAGGTCCAGGAGAGGTTCTGGGCCATGTTGTTGAGGACGGACGGAAACTCGGTGAGCGCTTTGACACTTGGATCCCAGGTTTGCTTATCAACCGCCGTCGTGAGCGCGCTTCCCGTAAGGGTCTTGTTCTGCTGTATCCAATAGCTGGCGATGGCCACCTGGTCGGGAAAGGTCGCGGCACTGAGAATCTGCGCCACCAACGCATCCGGATAGAGAGCAATCGGCGCAACTAGGCTCTGCAGCTCATCGGCGGTCGCCGGCACGCCTTGGCCGGGATAGCTGGCGGTTGTTCCGCCTGCCGGCGGCGTTGCCGTACTCTGATAAGCCATGCTGGCCGTGGCCCCGGGGCCGATGGTGAAGACCAGAAGGATGCTTAGACCAAGGGAGATACTCTGCTTTACCCGTGCGGCGCCGTCCATATGCTTTTCTCCTTGCAATCTTTACTTCGCTGGCCAATTGGACTTGGCGAAGTTTCGGATTTTTTCTCGCGGGTCATGATAACTCTGCAAATGACCAGCAGTGAAGCCAATTCGCGCTTCGCATCGTCGTGATGGATCCGCATCACCAGTTTGCTGTAAGTGCGCACAAACTCCTTGTCCACCACCTCTAACAATTTTCCGAGATGTCAACATACGCCGTTGCATGGAAGGCTGGACACTAGCAGAATTCCCAGTTCGCCCGAGAATAACGACTAGGGCTTTGCCATCTCGTGCGAGGCGATGGCCTCGTTGGTTGAGTGTGTTAACCAATCTTTCCAGGACAGCGACCAACATCGACAAATAGAATGCACAGGTCTTGGCGGCCATCTCTACGCTACACGGAACACACAGACACATCAGCTTACAGTAACGGGCTGCCGAGGGCATGGACACTAGCAAAACTACCTGACCCAAAATTAAAAATGCGAAGTGTGCGCGGCCCTCATCCCGCAGACTTTTCGGGCGCCACCTAACGAAAGCAAGCTACCCGTGCCGAGTGAATGAAAAACGGCGTTTCAGTATGTTCGCGGATCACCGTTCATTGCGTCGGCAAGTTACCGAAATCCCGACTTCGCAGGCACAACGGGATGGTTTCCGGATAGCCCGTCAACCGACCGGAATCCAACCCGGCCAATCCAGGTCGTGAGCGCTATGGCCTGGTTACATCAACAATCCCCGGCTTATAATGCGGCATGCCCGTCGAGTTGCGCGGGTTGTAATTTTCGCCGCAGCGCGCCCGTTGGCTGAAAAGCCGCACGTTATCGCGCGCCGGTTCTGACAATGATGCAGCGATCGTGTTCGGGAGGACAGAACCGTGTGGTGGATCAGCTATCGGGGTGAATCGGGGCACGGCGTCGACAACATCGGCGTCTTCGAGGACGACGGCTCCCCGCGCAAGGTACATCCGCTGCTTCTCGATCCCTCGCCGGCCGCGCATCCATTGCACATTGCGCGGGGCTTCGCATTGGTGGGCGACGACCTCTACATCGCGAATGCGTGGCGCAAGGATAGCCACATCGCGCTCTACCACCGGCACGGCGACACCTTCCGCTTCAAGGAAGTGCTCGCGAAGACCGACCACGTTGCGGCAATGGTGCACCCCTTCGACGTGGAACTGGGGGACGATGGTCGCATCTACGTCTCCTGCCAGGACACCAACACCGTGGTGTCGCTTGTGCCGGAGACCCGCAAACCCGCACCGGTGGCCGTGCACCTCCGCAAGCACTATCCCAAGGGGAATTTTCTCCCCGGCACGCTCGTCGCTTCCAGCCAGGGGAAACTTCCCGAGTACGGTGACCACACGCCGCTCGATGTGCCAGCACCGCTCGGCCTCAAGGTGGTGCTCGACAAGCGCGGCAAGCCACGGCACTCGGTGCGCGGCATCGTCGTGCACCGCAAGCATCTGTACGTGGCGGACGAAGCCGCCGACGCCGTGAAAGTCTTCAATGTGCAATCCGGGGAGTTGATGGCCCGCATCACGGGGCGGGCGCTCAACGCGCCCGTGCACCTGATCCTGCACGGCGAGACGCTCTACATCGGTGCCTCAGGCAGCGGCAGCATCCTCGCGCTGGATCTGACGTCCACGCCGCCGAAGGGCGATCTCGAGGCGCGCGCGGTGATCGATGGAAAGCTCGACGCCCCCTCCGGCTTCGCCGTCGGCCCCGACGGCGATCTTTACGTGGCCGAGCGGAAGAAGCAGCGGGTGCGGCGCTTTTCCTCCAAGGGAAAGAAGAAGGGGACGTTCATTGATGACCTTCCGGACATGCCGGAGTTCCTTGTCTATGTTCCCTGAGAAATCCCAAAGCGGTTACATTCTCTCCTCCTCGTAGGACGATGCCGACGACGGTACCGGTCTTTTGGCCGCTTCCACCCGGCCGGTTGGTCCCCCCCGCCGCCGGGATTATTCGGCCTGTTTCCGGGATTGCCCGGATTGTTGGGTCGATTGCCGGGATTGTTGTAACCCCCTCCGGGACGGTTTCCGTTGTAAGGAATAGCCCGCGGAGGACGATTGCCCGGGTTGTACTTCGGCTGATAATTGCCGCGGTAATAATTAATCCTGGAGTTGCTCCTTGGTACTTCCGCGATGAGGTCCTCTGTAGGTTTTTTCATCCGCATAGTGTCGCTCTTTTCAGTGCGACCGTCTCTCTCTCACTTTTCGGTAAGTTGCCGGGCGGGAAGTCGCCGAGCTTAACTTACTGAGATCGCCGTTTTTCTGGAACCTTAAGCGGTCTTCTTTGCGGAGAAATTCTCAGACCAGAACGCGCACGCGGCCAGTTGCAGACCAACAATGCGATAACGGCTTGGCACATTTGCCAGCAAATTTCCAGCGGACATCTAGTAGGTTTGCTAGTTGTGTAAGGTCGTCTGAAGGCGGAAGCGTAGGGTGGATTTGCCGCCAAGTCCTATAACACGAATGTGTTTTGGCGCAAATCTCTTAGTTTCCAGTTCGAGTGAAAGCGAGGAAATTCATGAAGAGCCTATGCAAGCTAGTTGTGAAGATGGGCTTGCTAACCCTGTTGTCCGCAATGCCTCTCTCGGCACAGATCGCGATCGGTCTGGAGCTCACCACATCCTTTCCGTTTTATGCAGGTAATACCAAGTTGCCGGCAGGCACCTACAAAGTGAGTCAGACCAACATTGATTCAACTATGTTGCTGATCGAGAGTACGAACAGTGTACATTTGGTCTATCTTGACATAACACCCGGAAACTGAGCAACCTCATCCTCAAAGCAGCGTCACTTTCCACAAATACGGAGGCGTCGACGATCTGAATCAGATTTGGGTCCAAGGCGAGAGCTCTGGGATGCAGGCTGACCCTACTAAGGCGGAAACGAAGGCGGCCGCGAGTTCAAGTGCGGAGGACCATTCAGTACCTGCCAAGAAGCGGTAACCAACGCCTACGGAGAGGCGAAAAAGCGTGAAGTAGCCCCAGCGGATTGCTACTGACCGGAGCATTCTGGTGATAGTTGCGAGAACGTCCGAGCTGGTGGTGGGGTAGTGTTCTGCGCCCCGGCAATCAAGGTGACGAATGCGAATCCGGTTGGCCGCAAGGAACCTAAGTCTGTTCATCATTGCCTGTTCTCCTTATAAAAGAGTTGAGTTACGTCGCGTCACCGCCAGGAGCATGTGCTCTCAGCAGAACTAAAGATGACGTCATGCTACGTAAGCCGGCTTGGTAAAACTGGCAAAAATAGAAGGACCGAACCCAAAAAAAACTAGTAAAGCGCGTTTGCGAATAACTTGATAAGTGGAAGCGCGTTTGCCGGATACTCCATTTATTTCCGGCTTCGGCCCGCGAGCTAGCTCAAAACGTGACCTTCGCGGGAAAAGCAGGGATAATTTCCGCATTATCATCGGGTGCAAGTGAACTTGCGCTTTCCATGGGCTAGAGGGACAGGGTGCCCACAAGAAGGAGGGGAGGCCCGAGATCCTCGGCACTGTATTCCTAACTCCTAGTAATTTTTTTCTTGCCGCCTATGAATTCTGACAGTTCCCGAGAAATCTGGTCGAGGCCTAGGCTCGCGTCAGGAACTCGAGTTTTTTACCTCAGACCCATCAGTTCATTCGCGCTCGATTGATGGTACGCCGCTCATCTCGCGACAAATGGACCGTAGCTCGACCCCGCGGAGGCTTACGGATGTCGGAGGCAACATCGAATGTCGAGTTCGCTCACCAGGTCCACGAGCAAGGCCATCATCACGGACCGCCGTCCGATCGCCGGGCTCAATGGGTGGGGATCGCTGAGGCGGTGCTGCTCTCCATCGTGGCGGTGATGACGGCCTGGAGCGGCTACCAGGCTGCGAAGTGGGGTGCGCTCTCGGCCAAGCAGTATTCGCAGGTGTCGCGCACCACCGTGATGTCTCAAGAGAAGGCGACGCTGGCGGGCCAGGACCGCCTTTACGACATCGTAACCTTCGACGCCTGGGTCGCCGCAACGACGGCAGGCAACAAAAAACTCGCTGCATTCTATGAACGTCGATTCCGCCCCGAATATGATGCCGCGTTCCTGGCAGAAGCTTGACCCATTTAACAATCCGTCTGCGCCGTCCGGCCCGATCTTCATGCCGGAGTACACGAACGCAAACGAACAAGCGTCTGCAAAGCTTGCCGAGGAGGCCAGAGGCTACTTCGAGAAAGGCGTAAGCACACGGGAGACCGGTGACAGTTATGTGAAGGTAACGGTCTTCCTGGCGACAGTTCTGCTCCTTACGGCACTCAGTCAACGCTTCGAATCATTCGGGCCGCGAGCCACAATAGTGGCGGTCGCGTCCCTTCTGCTGATCATCAGCACCTACTGGATCCTAACTCTTCCTCGGGCGTAACCCATGTGGCTTCCCACCCTCCTCGCGAATTACCAAATCATTCTAGGCTTCCTCGTTGCCGACCCCATGAACTGGCGCGCCGACTGGGCATGGGGCTTGCCGCTGATCGTGCTGAACGTGATCATCCATGCCCTAGGTCTCGGGCTCATAAGCCAGAAAGTAGTCCGCGTTACCAGCGCCACGATTGCGCGCCATCTCATAATCTACAAGTTCGTGCTGGTAGTGGGCTCCGCTACCTTATTGGGCACTATCCTGCACGGAATTGAGGCAGCCATCTGGGCTGCCGCCTATCGGCTTCTAGGCGCTCTGCCCGACAACAAGTCCGCGATGCTCTATTCTTTGAACGCGATGACCAGTTACGGGCATACGGATCTAGCTCTGGCGCGGCACTGGCAGCTTATGGGAGCAATAGAGGCACTGAACGGGTGGCTGCTGTTCGGGCTGACCACCGCTTTTCTGTTCGGCGTGCTCGAGAGAGTCTGGTCGTCACTTGGCAGGGGAGGGCACCATAAGTGAGATTCAAGCTGAAGTGCGAGCACAGCCGTTCATGGCCGCAGCCGCCTCAGAACTGCAGTTTGGTTTCACCATTACAGGCTGAAGCCTAATCCCTGACCGAGTTCGTGCGTATGGACGGCCTGTTGTTCGACAGCTTGTGAGATCTGGGCCTGCTGGATGGCAGGCGTGTGAGACACATCGCGGCTGAGTTCCTGACCCAGCGCCGATGCGTTGTTCGTAAAAATCTGCGCGTCGTGCGCGCCGCGCGAGACGGCAACGTAGGCCATGCGGCTGTTGAGCAGGTCTTTTGCGCCTAACTCGGTGTCCACGTGGATCAGTACCCGGTCTGCAGTTTGGCCCTGACTGGAATGACTGGTGACGGCATAGCCGTAGTCGAGATGCACGCGTCGGTTCGGGTTAATTTCAATTACGCGACCACCGTCCATCTTGAGCCGCAATCGCCCATCATCCGCAATCCGTTCAATTGTTCCCAGTTCGCGATTTGCCACTTTGAGATCATTGGTGGGCGCAGTGAACTGGATACGGTCACCCTGAGAAAAACTGCGCAGCTCTTCGCGGAATATAGAGACGCCCTGCTGCCGCTGGGGATCGTAGGTGCGTTCCGTGCCATCTTGAAATTGGACTGTCAATCGGTTGGTCGCAGCATCAGTGCTCTTCACCCGCGCATACTCGCCTTTGCCGATGCCGGTCTCTTTCGATGCCCGCGAATAGCGCAAAACATCGCCTACCTCGTAGCGCTCGGCCCAAGTGCGATCTGCGCCGGTGAGGTTCTGACGCGGTACGAGCGTTCGAATGCAGTGCTCTGCATGGCTTACGAAGCCTCGGGCCTGTAATTCGCCATGTATGCGCTCGTTGATCTCCGTGCGGGAACCGTTGTCAGGCGAAACGACGAGAGTGCGTTCCGGCGAGGTCGCATATTCCTTCGCAATTGCGGCAATACGCTCAAAACGGTCCGGAACTTCCTGGATTCGGCGTTGCCGGTCAAGGTTCTCGATTGCCGCGCCGACCTCACCTCGCGCAAGCTGCTCGACTACTCGCTTCAGATCCGGGTCTCTTTGGCGCACAATCTCGTCGAGCCTGACCGTCACCATGCCCGCATGCTGGAGCTGTACAAACGGTCGCCCAGCTTCCACGGCTTCGTGCTGGCGGTGGTCACCCACCAATAAGACGCGGTCATGCGGATGAAGGTGGTTCAAAAACTCATGCACCTGCCTCGTCGATGCCAGCGACGATTCGTCGAGCACATACAAGCGCTGCTCGCCCGTATCGGGCTGTTCGCCACGCGTCAGATGCTTTTGGAGCGTTGAAGTCTCCATGCCTGCTTCAGCGAGCTTTTGCGCTGCGCGTGACGTGGGAGCGAACCCGTCTACTCGATATCCTTCAGCTTCTACCGCTTCGCGAATCACGGATAACGTCGTCGTCTTGCCCGCTCCCGCGACGCCGTCTAATCCGACGATCTTTTCGCGCGAGATAAGAACGTCATCCACGGCTTGGCGCTGCGCGGCGCTCAGCTCCGGGTGCCGAACTTCGGTCCTGATACGTATCTGTGTCGAAACGAGCATTGGATCACCAAAGCCGCACCGGTTGCCTTCCAGCATCCGGGCCACAATTTCGCGCTCCAACCGAATCATCTCAGTCGTCGTGAACTGTGGGTTTGTGCCCCTGTGCGAAACTTCGCGGAACTCGCCGGTCTTGATACGGCGCTCAAACTCGCGCTGGATACTCGCAAAGGTGGTCTCTCCCATGCCGCGTGCAAGCGCGGTTTCGAGGATCACGCGGCGGTCCTCGACAGCCGACCTCTCGAACACACGATCCCGCGCCCATGTCACTGCCCGCTGCGCATGCATCTCCGGTTCACGCATCTGGTATTTCTCGTGAGCCCGTGCCTGCGCGACAACTTGATCCGCCTGGTGCCCAAATTGAGCAGCCAACTCGTGATGCCGCCGCAACACCTCTTCCTGCGGTAACAGTTCCTTACCATCGCGTGTATGGTATGCGGCGATCTGCGCCGCTCCAGCTCCATCGATTCCCTGTTCGCGTAGATGGTCTTTGATCTGTTCCCGGCGAGGGCTGGAGGCTTCGAGGTACTCCTTCGTGTATCCCCTGATCTCCGGCTGACCGTGTTTGCCCCGCTCGATCTCGTAGCCCAGCTCTTCGAGGCGGGATGCCAGCTCGGATCGGTAGACAGCTGTGATGAAACGCTGCGCAACAAAGATCTCATGCGGCTGCAAAGCGCGCGTCTGGCCGTTGTCACGCTCGGTCACATTGAAGATCACGGCATGGGTATGCAACTGTGGCGCGGCATATCCGTCCACGGGTCGTGCCGTGTCGTGTTCGAAGGTCCCCGCGACGAATTTGCCCGTCGTCTCCGGCGCGTGAACGTTGCCAATGCGGGCGTGCGTGTACCGCTCCAGTTCGGTCAACGCGGCGCGCACGCTTTCCCTGTGTGCTTCTCGAACCCGTTCGTCGCCGCCGACAAGCGCGGTAATGGATACCGACTTCGGCGCCGAAAACGTGGCATCCCACCCGGCACGATGCTCCACGCTGGTAATTTCCCTGCCGTCCTTCCCTTCGTAGGTTCGCGCAACCTGATGCCGGACAAGCTGCGCTTCTGTGTGCGGGTGCTGGCCTTCGCTCAAACGCGCAAAGTGTTCTGCCTTGACGGGGCCAGTGAGATTCCACTGCTTGGCAAGTATGCCCTGCCATTCACTGTGGCCTTGCTGGTCACGACTCCAGTAGTTCTGTTGCTGCGATGCGAACTCTCGCGCGTGATACGTCCGCGCCTGACTGGCTGAAAGCGGCTTTGATATGGTTAACATGGCGAACCTCAGCGACTCTGCTTTAGTCAATCTCGTTCTTGCGATGCCAAACAAACTTCTCTTTTGGCATTCCCGGCATGGCTCCGAAGAGCGGAACCACCGCTAGCGGCGGCTTACCTGACGATTCAACAGACGGCACCGTCTGGGTTTTCAGGACTGTCTTGCGGGTTCGTTTTCCCAGCAGAGATTTGATGAATTTCGGCGCCTCGAAACGAAGGCCACGCATCGCCGTGGCCCATCTGCGCAGCAGGCACGGCGACGGCTCTGCCCATAGAATCGAGTACGGATTCAATCGCCTCGCAGCCCAGCGAGCGGTCAAAAAGTCCTGCCCGGCGACCTGGCATAGGAGGACCGCAATCGACCACAGCAGAGGCGTGAGCAATATCCTCCAGAGACTCTCTCCCTCATAAAACTGCTGTTGAAGAAACGGCTGAAGTCTCGGTATCTTGATCCATTCTTCTGGGCCGCGAACCAGACCTGCCCACCCCATCTTCTGGGCCGCCAAGGAAAGCCGCAGCCCAGGTGAATCGTTTTGGTTCGAAGGGGAGAGAACCACATCTTGATCTGTCGCTAGTTCCTGCTTTTCTTGTGACGCCGTCTTGTAAAGCCAATGAACTTCGGATGAGAGAGCCGGGTCGCTCCCCTGTACCGTGCAATTTAGATAGATCCAGAAGTAGTAACGCTGGAGTGGTGTCAAAGCCCGCCTCGACCACAGGAAAAATGTCCCGGCAAACAACACCAGCGCAACAGCAATCTGCGAACGGAAACGGTTCGGGAAGATCACTAAATCCCTCGGTTCTTCTCCTTGAAATAGGCGAAATTCTCGATCAGTTTCCTAACCTGCGTAAGCTTCCGGGCGTCGGCTTCATCGCGGATTTGGATGACGGATTCGGGCGCCAATGCCCTACCTTCAGCGGTCGCCTGAGCGCCCGCATGAAACAGGTTGAGCAGCGCGTAACGTACTGCCCAGACCTCTGCGAGCAACAGCTCAACTGAGTTCGAAGACCGTTGCCGCGAGGCATTCAATGCCGTATCGCGTAGCCACTCCGAAAGGGGCTTTCCAGCCTGCTCGGCAGCAGATTCCACCTCGGCCAGTTCGTCAGGAGTCAGCCGTGTGGCAATTGTTTTGGTACGAAAGCCGGGCTTGTTGTCGTCATTCGGAGATGCTCTTTTGCCGGGTGGATTCGTCGCCTGGAAAGCGTTCATCGGAGAACCTGCCCTTCTGACCTGCAATCTTGGCTGTACTGCACTGAATTTTGCGAACTCACACGAAGCTCTTATTCTTCAACGTGTTTACGCCGCGGCGCTTTTCGGCGTTGTTTCCGTTTACGGACGTAGACGTTCGTTTCCGTTTGCAAACGGCGCGGAGCGAAGTTGCTAGCGCAGCGGAAGTTAACATTTGTAAGCGTCACCGCCCACTCCGTCTCT
Source organism: Acidobacteriota bacterium (assembly GCA_013289875.1). Classification (GTDB taxonomy): domain Bacteria; phylum Acidobacteriota; class Terriglobia; order Terriglobales; family Acidobacteriaceae; genus Silvibacterium. Next base: position 15,360 of record JABCZC010000023.1, read on the forward strand.
CCCCAGTTACCCAATTGGGGGTGACGTGTCCCACTTACTTCCGCTGCGCAGCAGCGCCGTTCCTACAACTCGCCGTACTCCAACGACAGCTCATTCCAAATGCGCTGCAAGGCGGGCATTTCCCAGGCGCGGCGAAAGCCCCCTTTCAAGGACGCCCATTCCGCATCGGAGAAGCCAAAGGAGACTGCTTCTTTGCAGCGAATCCAGATATGCGGTTCCACACTCGCGGTGTACCCGAAAAACCAGGGTCCTCTCCACTGCGAATTCGGCCTGGCTGTATCCCACTCTTGAAGCATCGTGCGGAACTCGGCAATTGCCGGATACGGAGCCAATTCGTACATTGCTTTCCGATCCTCCGGAAGGTTCAGCAGCAGCGAAAGATCGCCGGACCCGCCCACGGCAAATGACAGCACGAATCCGCCCTCGAAGACAGAGGAGATAGCCGGTCCGTAGCGCCGCTCCAGAACATCGTGTGCTGTCGCGTCCCGAACAGGGACATCGCGCAAAAAGTAATGCCCTCTGGCGGCCGCTTTCCAAAGAGCCGGCCACTGCGGCTTCAATGCCCGGTTCAATGCCTCGATATTTCCGACCTGTTCCAGTTCCAGAAGCTCGTATAGATTGCGCGCGGCAAACTGCGGCCACAGATGCGAATTGGGAATGCTCATCTTCCGGATCAGACGCTCCACCACCGTCTCGACATCCACGCCCTCCATGTCAGCGAGTTCCTTTCCTTCCCTGGTCAGGATCGGGAGATTGGAAAGATAGCGAGCATCGTGGCTTGCCTTCTTTGGTCGCCGTATCTTGTAAGCGGCCAAAAATGCTTCGAGAATCTCCTTCAGAGTCTCCTGGGAAACCGGTTTTCCAGCCGCGCTTTCGACACCTTGAAACACGAACCAGGCGATAGCGATCCACTCCGCGCGCGACAGAGAATACCCAGCTTCGATCTTCCTTCTCGCTTCGACCAATGACTTGGTGGCATTCGACAGCAACTCAGCGACTTCCAGCCGGTCTTCTCGCGCCGATTCCAGGAGCTGCTTTGCTACCTCAGATGTGGATATGCTTTCGCCACTCCTGTGCGAAAGAACTTCTTTCAAACGTTCGAGTCTGGAACGAAGCGCTTCTGAGATACGAATGGAAATGACGGGCTGCTGCGGTGCCGCCAGCTTCTCAGCCATTGGCCTCCTTTCATGCACTACTTACGATTGTTACGTAAACTTACATCTTGACTTTAGGTCTACAGCTGCGATAATGTCAAGGATGCAAGACTACGAGGTGCCTCTTGCGTTCTGATGCCCTCCCGCCACGCCGGCCACCGCGCTCCACACTCACGAACGATCCCGCGCAGTTTGCGCTGCCCTTCCAGGTGGAGACTGAAAGTGCAGGTGATCAGAATCGATCTGCTGGCGAGCCTTCAAACTCAAATACATACTCGGCAAAGAAGTCCCAACCTGCCGAGTTGCCGCCCCAAGCAAGCTCTTCCATTCGCCACATCGGTGGACGAAAAAAGAGAAGGGGGTCGGCAAGACTGCCCGCCGCAAGTAGTCTTGCGCCGGACGCCAAGTTGCTCGTGAGCCGCAAGGCGGCTGCGGAGATGCTCTCCATCAGCGTCCGCGGGGTCGATTACATGATTGCGGCGAAGAGACTCTCCACACGGAGAATCGCCCATCGTGTGCTGATCCCGGTTGATGAAATCCGCAGGTTTGCACGATCCGATCACCCCGAACGCCTGGTTGGGTAATAGAAAATCTCCGGCTAAATCCCGAGGCTCAGTTTTTCCACTCCAGGTCTATCCGTACACAGCATCTTTGGCCGCTGTGCGCTTCAGCGATCTGACATTGTTCGGCTGGCTTCCTGCACTGTGTGCCAATTGCGAGTGTCTCATTTGAAGGGTTCAGTCCAGGAGCATCCAGAAATGCAGCGGACTTCTAAGAATTTCGTTTGAGAAACTCGTCATGAATTGTAGCTGAGAGCCGGAAGTTAGTTTTTCCCAAACGTTGGAGCGCACCGCGAAAATCAATCAAGCCGCGCTGCGCCGCCTTCTCCAGTACAGCGACCGTTCCCGTCACATGGAGGCGACGGCGTAACGCTTCCCGCCTTCCGCTGATTTCATCCATTAAGAGCGTATCGACCCCGGTTTCCAGCGCCAGCTGGATTGCTTCACGCTCTCCAGGATCAAGGTCGCTAAGCGCTGGGTCAATGATGGAGGCTGCCGAACGCACCTCGCACCATGCTGGCAAACTTCCAGCCCAAATCCGAACCGTCGGCGGCGTCTGGAGCTGCTGAAGTTCCCGATGAACTTCCTGGGGAATCAAAACCTTGTCGTAAAGGGCGGGAAGCAATTCGATCTCGGCGATAAGAACCAGGTAATTCAGGGGCGAAGTGTCGGCAACGACAATCATCCCTGCAAGCGGCCCTCAGATTCGAGCTGCTGCAAGGTCTGACGATCCTGCTCTAAGTCTTCGAGGCTGTAGGCGTGCTCCCAGACGTTGTGTGCCTTCAGAAAGCCATCAAGCTCATAACGGGTTTCAAATCCAAGCAAGCGGCGCGTCTGATAGGCGCTGAGAGCGCCGGAACGGTAGCCCTCGATAGCCACGGCTTCGAGCGCGGCCCGCGCAGGATCCTGCCCAGCCTGGGTCAGCCTTTTCGCCATGTCGTCCGGAATTTCGACAGTCACCTGCATACCTAAAGCGTAGTCGAATCGCCGGAGGAAAGTCCAACTTCAATCCTCTGGCGATGGTATGGAATGGAAGCTCCTCACATCATCGTCATGAGATCACGCCCACTCACCCGAAGCCCAAATCGGCACGATCTTGATATATGACATTCCCGGATGGCTGGAATCTTCGCCTGCAAGTTCCGATTTTCCGTTCGCTGTTGTCTTGTAAATCCAACGGACTTCGACTGGCGTGAGTCGTCGCCTGGGAAGCGTTCAAGGGGAACCTCCGTTCTGACGTGCGGTATTGGCCCTTCAACGCCGAATCTTGCAAACTCATATGGGGTCTGCATCTGGAAAGTGAGCAGACACGGCCTTGCGGCCAGATCCTATGACCTGTTTCCCGCTCCACGCAGCGCCTGGACTACGCAGAGACCTCTGCACCATATTTCGAACGCTTCAGCGCATCTGTCCGCTCATTTCGGGGACGACTGACCCGACCTCTGCGATCGTGCAGGCTCACGTCATCGTCCCGTTTTCGCATTGAGGACAGCCATTGCATCCACGACCTGCGAGGGTGCGAAATGCGCATATCGCATGGTCGAGGCGATTGAAGCATGCCCAGCAGCTTCCTGGACCACCTTCAGGTGCACTCCGGCCTGCACCAACCGTGAGCAGAAAGTATGCCGGTTATCGTGCCACCGGTAACTTTTGATCTTTGCTTCGCCCAGGACGGCCTGCCACCACTTCTTGTTGTCCGCTTTGGCGAAGACGACATCCTTCGGTGAATTGTTCGGCTGACTGCTGGATCGATCGCGGCGCTCGAGATCGAGGTCGTGCAACTGTTTCAGCGCCGCTTCAACATCGTCGATCATGTAGGCATTGCGCGGCTTGCCGTTCTTCGTTTTCGTGAGGCGCATGATGCGCCTCTCGAAATCCACGTCGCCCCATCGCAGGTTGTACTGCTCGGAGCGGCGCATGCCGGACTTCAGGGAGACCTCAAACTCCAAGAGCCGGTGGATCGCCTGCTTCCGAAGTTCCGGGTGATTGACGGGATCGTGCGCATCGATGTTCCGCTGCAGCACTCGCCGCAGCCGGCTCTCTTCTTCATCGGTCAAGAAGCGCTCCACCCCATTTCCCACGTCACGCAAGGGGACATCCACCGCAGGATTCGCATCCACCAGATCCCTGCGTTTCCCATGCTTGTAGACCATGGAAAACGTCCCGCGTATCTTGTTGATCGTCGCGTTGGCCAGATGCCTGTCTTCCTGAATATCGTCGAGCCAATCCTCAATCTCCGACGATTTCAGCTTTGCCGCGTCGCGCTCGCCAAACATCGCCCTGATTTCGGCAATTCTCTTCGGCGGATTGATCTGGTCCCGATATTCCCCAGGGTGCGCTTTCACATATCTTTCGAACTCATCGCAGAGCTTTCCGACCGTGATCGCGTGGGGATCTCCCAGCACGGCCACCTCTGCGGTGGTCAGCACCGGGCGCTTGGCCGTCGTTGGTAGTACGCCCTCCCCTGTGCGTTTGATCGTCCTCGCCTTCTCGACCCAGGCTATCGCATCGGCTCGCCCCCTTGGACCCAGTCCGAAGCTCTTCCGGACCAGCTTCCCGTTAACCCGGATTCGGGCAGACCAGATGTCGTTGCCGGGCACTCTTTCATATACTCCGCTTACGGGCGCCGGTTTGCGCGCCATGTATCACACTCCTGTATCACAGGTCGGCGGTGGTGTTTTCTCACCGGGCGAAGTTCTTCTGGTGCTCGTTCGCTCATCCTCCGCCCGAACCGACTGTGATACATATGTGATACACCGAGGCCGTATTCCCTGCAACTGCATGCAGCGGTCTGACTCCAAAAGGTGAACAAAAACATGTATGGATACTGGCGATTTGCAGAATTGTGCAATGCCGTACGGTTCGCTGCAGATCCATCATGAACGCCCTTTTAAGGCGTGGGTCCTGGGTTCGAGCCCCAGCGAGCTCACCATTCAAACTCTCACCTTGGGCTCATTCAGCTTATCCTGTCGGCTGTCGGCATTCTCAGTTTTTCGCCATCAATGAAGTGAGTGCCGTCTGCCAGGTGAGCGGCGGCATCCAGTAATATAAACCGCGAGGTGAGCGACCTCTTCCGTCGAGTTCCGTCGAGCCGCGATACAAGACTGCTGAAGGCTGATCCAGACAGTGCGGCGGACCTTTGGAGGCAAGGCAGTCATGCCCACGATTGACATCTTTCTCCCATCGGACCGCAATCGCGTTGGACAGCTCTTTCTCAGGGATGGCGATGGTCGCGAACTGCGTGGGCCTTGGTACGTGTGCGGCAGGGCGAATGATTTCGCAGCGAGCGAACACGGAAACCCTACGCGCTCGCCGCTCCATCTCTACGGGGACACGCCGACCGGCGACTATCGAGTAAGGGGCATTTTAGCGACTGGCGGCGGAACGGCTTACGACTCGAAAACGTTCGGCCAATCCGGCATGATCGTTCTTGAACCGGTGCGCGGCCAGGCGGCGATTGCCAACAAGAATGGCCGCCAAGTGCTGGTGATTCATGCCGGCACTCCAAATCCTGCCGACAAACTCCTCTACGCGACTAACGGCTCGGTGAGGATGTACGAGCACGAATTACGCGAATTGATTAAAGCCGTACGGGGCCAGTCGTCCGTGACTTGCAGGATCAGCGAAACGAACGGGACCGTGTCGCTCCCCGTAACCCTCGATCCGGCTTACGATCAAGGCGATCCGCCGCTGGCTGCGAATCAGATGATGGCGGGCGGGGCAAAGTTGATCGTATGTGCGGCGTCTCATTCCGCGGGAGTGCGTCACCGCTATCGCATCATGCAACAGGTGAGGGGCTTTGCCGACCATGCAGGCTACTCCGTGCGCATGCTTTGGGGAATCACTTCCGGCGTCTCCTTCTGCCGCCACGACGAGTTGTTCGACGCTGTGCCCGGCGTTGAGATAGAGAATGTTTCGTACGAAGAAATGACGGCGATCTGGCGTTGCTCGAAGACCAGCACGATGAGCCACAAAGGTGAGACACTTCGCATGCTTCAGCCCAGTGAAGAGCCCGTCGACAGATTCTTTTCGTGGGATTGCGATACGGCTGAGGCTCTCGGAAAGCTGGCTACCGGCAACATCACCCCGCTCCATGCGAAGATTTCCCCGGCCCTGCAGGCGCAACTCGATGGGTACATGCAGGCACACTCCATGCAGAACCGACTCGGAATTCGAGTACGGGTGACCGAACGGGCGACCGACCTGCGTAAGCCCCGCCGCGTGAAAGACGAGCTGGACGCAGTCCTTAGTTCCCTTCGCCGAATCTCACCGCAAATGCCTTTGTTCATTGCCACGGACTCGGAGTACATACAGGAAGGGTTGTTATCCCATTTCATCGACGCGCGATTTCTTCCCAAGAGATTTGAGCAGAGGGAGCAGACGGGCGGGTATGTTCAACGTACGGACAAGGACGCGATGCTCACGTTTGTCAAGGAAGTCAGCTGCCTTTGCGCCTGCAAAAACATCATTAACTATGGAGGCTTCTTGAATGAAACCTCGGTGCGATACAAGTTCATCAGGGAACCGTACGATGGACTGATGGACGCCGTCAGGAAGCCTTGAGCGTGAGAGACGAGCTCTCAAGCGAGCTGTATCCGGCCTTGCCATGGGCGAGGATTCGACTCGTCATCGTCGCGCTTGTTGTTGCGCTCTCTCTTGGTCAGGCTGAAGCCGCGCCTGCGCCACCGCAGAGGAGTCCGGCTCTTTCAGTCTCCTACAAGATGCCCGCTGACGGTGATTTGACGCTTGGCCTATATGACAAGAACGGGCAGCTGCTCAGATGGCTGACGCAGGGTGAATTCCGCTACGCGGGGGAAAACAAGGAGACTTGGGACGGTCTTGACCAATACGGCAATCCCGTCCCCGCCGGCACCTATACCCTGAAGGCCATCTATCACACGCCCATCTCGACCGACTACAAAATGAGCGTCGCCAATCCCGGCAACCCGCCGTGGCCGACGCCGGATGATAAGGGCGACTGGCTCAGTGACGAGTACGATCCTCAGGCCGTGGTAACCGACGGCAAGTGGGTATACCTGGCCGCGCCAGGCGACGAACTGGGTTACTCCATCATCGCGGTCGATGAAACCGGACAACGGCAGTGGGGTATCCGGAGCACCTCGGACGGACGCGCCATCTCGCTGGCACTGAACGGCAACTACCTCTACGCTGTTTATTCCGGCGCCGAGCTAACCGATAACACCCGTGTGTACACGGGCAAAAACGGCATCGGCAAGGCCATCCTTATGTGTTTCGACAAAAGGACCGGTAAGCCGACGCAATTTACCCTGAAGCAGCCCAGCCAGATCGTCGCCACTTGGCCTTATCGCAACGACTACATGTGGCTCGACGAGCTCCGCAACAACCGCTCGTTCACTCCGGCGGTCTACGGCGGCCAGCCCCGTTACTTTGCCGCCGACGTCAGCGAAACCACCAACGTTCTGGGGCTCGCGGCGGTTGGCGGCAAAGTCTATGTCTCGCTGAACTACGACAACAAATTGCTGGTGGTTGACGCAGCTACCGGCAAACCCACCGGCGAGGAGATCCGCCTCGACGCTCCGGTGGGTCTCAGTCCGCTCGACACCCATACCATCCTCGCTGTCAGCGGCAAGCAGGTGGTGAAGGTGGATCTGGGCAGCAAGGCCGTCACGCCGCTGATTACCTCCAATCTCGTTGCGCCTGATAGCGTCAGCACGGACAGGGCGGGCAACATCTACGTCAGCGATTGGGGCACGTCCTTCCAGGTCAAAGTCTTCTCCTCTTCAGGAAAATTCCTTCGCGCTATCGGTAAGGAAGGCGGACGTCCCTGGGTTGGAAAATGGGACCCCAGCGGCATGCTCGTGCCTCGCGGCGTTGCCGTGACCGATGACGGCAGGCTCTGGGTCGCCGAAGATGACGGCTCACCCAAGCGCATCAGCGTCTGGAATGCGCAGAGCGGCTCATTCCTCAAGGAATATATCGGGCCGACTCCTTACGGCGGCGGAACCCTCTTCTGGATCAACCCAAAGGATCGGACGCTGGTCCACGCGGAAGACACCGCGTTCAAGGCCGATTATGACCGCAAGACCTACGCCCCGCTGGCCATCGATTATCGCCGCCAGAATCGCAACGATCCATTCACTCCCAACGGCCACGATCTCGATGTGCGCCAGGGTCGGATTCTTTACCATGATGGCCGCGAGTATCTCTTCAGCAGCGACAAGATCAACGTCATTCTGCAACGCAAAGGGGACACCTACCGGCCCGTGGCTGCATTTGGCAATATCCCCGCGTCGTTCGGCAACGATGGAACCTCAATTCTCGTTTGGGACGGTTTCGGTTATCACCCTTATAAGGGCTTCTTTCCCGATTTTTTCGCCGGCCATGTCGGCAACAACTACAGCTGGACCGACATGAACGGTGACAACCTGGTCCAGCCGGATGAGATGCACTGGGTCAAGGCCAGCGGAAATTATCAGCCGGGATCGCAGCCTAATCTGGGCGCGAGTTGGGGTTTAGACGTCTCCCCCGACTGGAGTTATTTCTCCGCCGGCACTTTTCACGACCAGACCGCCGTCTTTCGCCTTGACATCAAGGGCTGGACCACGGATGGCGCGCCCATTTACGACATGGCCGACGCCCGGCCGATCATATCCCTCCCCCCTAAACATACGATTACCTCCCTTCATGTCACCGATGACAGAAAGCTGATCGTTGTCTTTAACTTTGAAGGCATGGGGCAATGGAACGATAGCACCGACGCGATTGCCTGCTACACCCTCGACGGGAAAAAACTCTGGGCGATCGCGCAGCCGAAGCAACTGCCGGGCATGGAAGTCTACGCCAATGGCGCGCAATACGACTTCAATTTGCCAAAGCTCGGAGACGTCTTCGGTACCTGGCTCTACCATGGCAGCCAACGGCCCTTCCTCATCACGACCGACGGCCTTTACGTCGGAACCATGCTCGACCTCACGTGGCTGGGCCCGACTTCACTCCGGGGCGAATCGGCACTTTATTACTACCAGGCTCCTGATGGCACGCCCTACGTCATCAACGGCGCGAACCAGGCTGAGCACATCTTCCAGATCAAAGGATTGGATCGGGGAGGCCGCTTCGATGGCACCTTCGAGTTAACCGAAAACGGTGTGAAGCTGGCCCAGGCTCAGCACGCGATTCCTAAACCAGTAGTTCCGCCTAATCCAGTGCTGGCCGTGACCTGGCTGGACAAGCCGCCGGTGATCGACGGCGATCTCTCCGACTGGAAACTCAACAATGGCGCTTCTCTCAAGGGCGGCAACGGCAAAAGCGCCGACGTAGCCCTGGGCCGCGACGCGCATAACCTCTACCTTGCCTACAGGGTCCACGAGTCCACTCCAGCCATGCGTAACGCAGGCTCCGACTGGCGCACACTCTTTATCAGCGGCGATTGCGTCGACCTCATGCTCCAGACCGATCCGAAGGCTGAGCCGCACCGCCGCACCTCTGCGCCGGGCGACGAACGCCTGCTCCTCAGCATGTTTCAAGACAAGCCGGTCGCGGTTCTTTACCGGCCGACGGCGCCAGGGACAACGTCGCCGGTCAATCTTGCCTCCGAGCGCATCGACCAGGTTATCCGGCTCGATGCGGCCAGGGTTGCGATCACGCGCGATGCTGCCCACGGATTCTACGCCGTGGAAGCCTCCGTGCCGTTCACGGCCCTCAATCTCGACCCGAAGACGACCGACGATTTGCGCGGCGACATGGGGGTCATCTACGCCGATGAAACGGGTACGAGCCGTTCTCTGCGGCTCTATTACTACAACCAGGACACATCGATCATTGACGATCTCGCGACCGAAGCGAGCCTCCAGCCCAACCAGTGGGGTAAGATCGCCATGCCTCTCGGTTCCAATCTGATTCGGAATGGAAGCTTTGAAGATCCCTTCGTCGATTCGGCGCAATCCATCGACAAGGGTTGGTACATCACCCGTGCTGAGAATGGAAACGATGCCGTGATAACCACCGAGTCTTCCTACAGCGGCCATCAATCGCTGTTGCTAAAGACATCCGTGCCGGTGAGCTTTCCGCCCGAGGCCTACAATTATCCCGACTACGGGGCTTTCCTCAAATCCGCGAATGGGGGCAAAGGATACGGCAACGTCGAGGTTCGCCAGCGGGTCGTGGTAACGCCCGGCCATCAATACAGCTTCCGCCTGCAGTTCCGCAGCGAGGATAACCCTGGCTGGGGAGAGCGGAAAAACCCGGGACATCCGCGCGGCTTCGTCTCCCTTGCCAACTGGATTGACTGGATCTGCCCGCCTCCCAGCCCCAATCGGGGCAAGCGAACGCCGCTCGCTAGCCCATACAATACCAACTCCATTTATGGGCCCGTGCCCGATTGGGTTACGGTTTACGATCCGCAGACCCTCGCCCCGACGGCCCCCTACACTGCCCCCGAAGGGTGTAGCGCGGCCGACATCGTCTTCTTTATGCGAAACGCGACCGACAGCCTGCCCAAATTCTTCGTCGACAATGTCGAGTTCGTCGACGTCACTCCTGGCATGGCGAGGTGAGCTACGTTGCTCCCGAAGTCATGTAGTAAACGGGCGGGGGCCCACCCTTAATTCACGTATGCATGAGGGTGCCCCTATTCTGAGCAAGGCTCGAAGTCCCAAGTTAGATCCAGCCTTTTTGAAGTCGTCATCCCGAGCGACCGGGAGCGCAGCGAGGGGAGTCGAGGGACCTGCTGTTCGCCTTGTAAGAGTTGACGATGCCAAGTGGGGAGCACGTAGTCGGATGGCGTCACATCTCTTCACGCGAGCGGTATAATCCGCCTCACCGATGGCGTTAGCTCCGGGCACGAAACTCGACGGCTATGAGATTCACGCCCTGCTCGGCGCAGGCGGAATGGGAGAGGTCTATCGCGCCCGCGATTCGGCCCTGAAACGCGAAGTCGCAATCAAAGTCCTGCCGTCGTTTGTTTCGCGGGACCCCGACCGGCTGCGGCGCTTTGAGCAGGAGGCGCAGGCCGCCGCGGCGCTTAACCATCCCAACATTCTGGCGGTGTATCGATTCGGCGTCTTTGATGGTGCGCCGTATCTCGTCTCCGAGCTGCTGGCGGGAAGCACGCTGCGGGAAGTGCCTTCCCATGGCGCTCTACCACCTCGCAAAGCCATTGACTACGGCATTCAGATCGCCCACGGATTGGCCGCAGCACACGATCACGGCATCGTTCATCGCGATCTCAAGCCGGAGAACCTGTTCGTCACGAAAGATGGCCGCATCAAGATTCTCGACTTCGGACTGGCCAAGCTGATGCAGGCTCAGCAGGAACCCGGCGGCACGCTGACTCAATCCGCTGGAACCGATCCTGGCATGGTGATGGGCACAGCCGGCTACATGTCGCCCGAGCAGGTGCGCGGCCAGGCGGTCGATCATCGCACCGACATCTTCGCCTTCGGGGCCATCCTCTACGAGATGCTGACCGGCAAGCGCGCCTTCCATCGGTCGACATCGGCCGAGACCATGACCGCCATCCTCAACGATGACCCGCCCGCGATTTCACAAACCGGGGCAAACATCCCGCCGGGCCTGCAGCGAGTCGTAAATCGCTGCCTGGAGAAGAATCCCGACCAACGTTTTCACTCCGCGTCTGATCTGGCCTTCGCGCTCGATGCGCTGTCGGATTCGGGGCCAGTCCCCGCTCCTGCGCCGATCGGCCCAGCGCCAAAAACAAAATGGAGCCGGATCGTTGTAGCGACACTGATTGTTGCCCTCCTCGCGGGGATCTTCCTCTGGTGGCGCACTCCCGCATCCGTCCCGCAAGTCACGAGTGTGACCCAACTCACCCACGATGGCGTCAGCAAGCGTGGCACGACCGTTGCATACGATGGTTCCCGGCTGTATTTCACGGAAGGCGATGATTTAGGCTGGCGGATTATGGAGGTAGCGGCTGCAGGCGGGGACACCGCTCCGCTTGCAACCACACTGCCCCACCCTTGGCTGCTGGGCATCGCACCGGATTTTTCTGGGCTGCTGGTCACGAGCCACGGCTTCAAATCTGGGCCGCTTTGGTGGCAACCTCTTCCGGTTGGAACACCTCGCAGGCTTCTCGGTAATCTCGAGGCCGGGAGAGCCTCTCTGACTCCGGACGGCAAACACATCGTTTATTCAAGTGGGGGTACCTTAGCGATCGCTGAACTTGATGGATCGAACCAGCAGGATCTGGCCAGCGTGGATGGACGAACGGGCACACTCGCGATTTCCCCGGATGGTCAGCGGATACGCTTCGCGACCTGGAACAATGAGACGGACTCAAGGTCTCTTTGGGAACTGGACATCAAAAGTCGCAGTCTGCGCCAACTATTGGTGGGCTGGCCGGGAACGCCAATAGCGAGCGGCAGATGGACGACTGATGGCCGTTATTTCATCTTTCCAGGCGGGGATTTAGGACGGTTTGATCTCTGGGCGATTCCGGAAAAGAGGGGCTTCTGGCGTCGGAAGGCCGAGCCGATCCGGCTTCCCACCGGCCCCCTTTCCTTTGGATTTCCGGCGTTGAATCGCGATGGCGACAAGATCTATGCGACGGGCACGACGCGGCGCGGTGAGTTGGTTCGACTCGATCCTCATACCGCCCAATGGGTGCCCTTTCTATCTGGACTCCCAGCAATCGATACGACATTTTCCAGAGATGGCAAGTGGATGGCGTACATATCCTATCCCGATCACATGCTCTGGCGCTGCCGTGCTGACGGCAGCGATTGCCAGCAGATTACGTATCCGCCACTCGTGCTTAATGACCTCGGAGGAATCTCGCCTGACGATTCGCGAGTCACCTTCAACGCTACAACCCCGGGGAGCGGGACGACGTTGTTCAGCGCGAGCTTACAGGGCGGTCAGCCGCGAATGCTCCTCCATGGGGAAACGGGCGGGAGCTGGTCGTTGGATGGAAGGGCACTGTTGATAAATGCAGTGAAGAATGGGCTCAAGAACGGTATTCGCGACTACGAGGTTCAGGAGATCGATCCGAGCAGTGGAAAAATTTCATCATTTCCTGATGGCCAATCGAAGTACGGCCTTGGCTGGTCCGCGCAGGGAGGGCTGGTTGCGATAGACGATACGCTGAATTTGCAGATATTCGATCCACGAACCCAGACATGGTCTGAATTGCTCAAGGGCCCGTGCGCGACTGTCAAGCTCTCGCCCGACGGAAGCTTTGCGTACTGCGAGACGTCTGACGTTCCTAATCACAAGATCATTCGCGTGCGGCTCTCGGACCGTCGAACAGAAACTGTGATGGAGATAAAGGGACTTCGGCGGGTCGTTGATGAGTATTTCGGCACGTTGATGGATGTCGCCCCAGACGGTGCCGTGCTCTTAATGCGCGATCTGGGCACTGAAGAAATCTACGCCCTCTCAGTCAAATGGCCTTAAAAACCTCCGCGCCTTCAAAGAACCTTTCCTTTTTACCGGAACACTCAGCTTGTGGCTTGGGCTGGATCCCACCGACGCACCTCTGATGCATCGCGACGTCTCGACCACCGATATCTACGCCCTCACCCTCGAACAGAAATAAGTGTCCCGGGTGCCGGGTGCCCCACATCTCGATTCTGAGATGTGGGAAGATGCGCAGCCGAAACGACCACGAATGGCTAATCCCTAATCCCTGTCTTTTCTGGCCGACAATTTCCCCTGATCCGGTAAAATAGAAATAGAGATCAACGAAGCCCGCCTCCCCGGCGGGCTTTTTCATTGTTCAGGAGCCAATCATGCCCCCGTTCGCCTTTGCCGCCGAATCCCTGCCTCTGGCAACTCACAGCGGCAGAACCAGTTACACGCGGTCCAATGAAATGAAACGGTTACGAGATTCGGCCCGCTTCGCGTCCTGTAAGTCCAGCCGCAACAAACGGTTACAAGTCTCTTCAATGGAATGAAACGGTTATAAACTTGCCGCAACAAGCCACAAGGAATGAAACGGTTACAAAAGTGGTAAAAACTGGGGGAGGGGGTGGGACCCCTATGCCACGGCTTTATCTCCCACGGCTTTATCTCATAGTAAAGTGCGTAGCTGAGACGGCCCGCAGCCTCTCCGCTGCGGACTCCGGAGTGATGTCGCGCTGCGGCATTCCCAGCATTTCGAAGCCGACCATGAATTTGCGCACCGTCGCAGAGCGCAGCAGCGGCGGATAGAAATGCGCGTGGAAATGCCACTCGTCATGCGTCTCGCCGTCACATGGAGTCTGGTGAAAACCCATGGTGTAAGGGAAGCTGGTCTCGAAGAGATTGTCGTAGCGGGTCGTGGTCTGCTTCAGGATGTCCGCCAGCGAGGTCTTCTCCCCATCCTTAAATTCCTTCAGCGATCCGATGTGCCGCTTCGACAGCACCAGCGTCTCGAAGGGCCACACCGCCCACCAGGGAACCACCACCAGAAAGTCCTCGTTCTCGCAGATTACGCGGATCGCCTCTTTCGATTCGACCTTCAGGTAGTCGCAAAGCAGACAGCTGCTATTCGCAGCGCGATACGCCTTGAGGGATTCGGTCTCCTGAGCGGGCTCGTCGGGAACATGCTCGGTCGACCAGATCTGGCAGTGTGGATGAGGGTTACTCGCCCCCATCATCGCGCCCCGGTTCTCGAAGATCTGGACGTAGCATAACTCGGGTTGCTGGCCCAGCTCTGTGAACTGCTCGGTCCAGGCATCGACGACGACGCGAATGTCCGCCAGCTCCATGCGCGGCAGCGTGAGGCTGTGGTCGGGATGGAAGCAGACCACCCGGCACCGCCCGGTTTCCCGCTCGGAGTGCAGGAGCGGCGAGGCATCGGGAGGCGGCGCCGGCGAATCCGGCAGCAGCGCCGCGTAATCGTTGTCGAAGATGAATACGCTTTCATAACGAGGCGTCAAATGCCCTCCGGCGCGCTTATTTCCCGGGCAGAGATAGCATTCCGGGTCGTAGTGCACTTTGGAGAATCCCGAGGACTGGTTGACTTCTCCCTGCCACGGACGTTGCGTGCGATGCGGGGAAACAAGCACCCACTGACGACGCAATGGGTTGTAGCGGCGATGAGGAAATTGCGCGGCGGCCTTCGATTGAGGCTGGGAAGTTGACGTGGACACTTGCTCCCTTTCAGGCAGTTGGCTTTAATGGCGGCGGCGCCACCGCCAGATATTCGCGGGCAAAGCGCTCGCCATAGTCCTCAAGCAGGATACGCACGCGCTCGGCATCCGTCGAGCGGACAATCAGTCCGGCGTGGTGATGTTTCTTCATTCGATGGACGATCTCCGGCGCATCGAACATCGATGTATCGGGCTCTGTCGTCTTGGCCAGACAGAGAACGCTTCCCGCATGCTCCTCGCGCGTCTGCCGCACGGCGTAGGGGACGCCGCGTAGAGCGCTTATCTCGACTCGCGCCCACTCCGCCCACAGGTTGACTCCGGTCGCCTGCTCTACGACATCGGCAATGAATGCTCCACCCACACGAGCTGCGACCTCCAGGAAATAGAAGCGTCCGTCCGTTGCGCGGATGTATTCGGCATGGGTAACTCCGCGCACGAGGCCCATAGCCGGGACGAGCTGTGCGTTCATGGCCGCCAATTGACGCGCGTCTGTCGAATTGCGATCGATGACCCGGGTGGTGAATACGCCCCCCTCGTGCATGACCTGCATCGGTGGCTTCCCGTATTGGCTCACCGCCGTAAATACTACCTGGCGGTCGTTGGTGATCGCGTCCACGTGAAAGATGTCGCCTGGAACGAAGCGCTCGAGAAGGTAGAAGCTCTGGCGGTCGCCCAGCTCATCGAGAGAACGCCAGAGTTGCTCCGGATCATGAATCTTGCGGATTCCGATGGCGGAGGCTTCAGCGCGGGGCTTCAGCACCCAGGGCCCGGCCACATCGGCCATGTAGGTCCGCAGATCGTCGTAATTCAACACCGGGATAAATTCCGGAACCAATGCACCGGTGCGCTGCGCTTCGAAGCGCATGGCGAGCTTGTCGCGAAAATGGGAGGTGGTCGTCCGCCCCATTCCGGGAACGTGCATGTGTTCGCGGAGATGCGCAATCGTCTCCATGTCGAATTCGTCCAGCGCCACGAGGCGATCGAAGTGGCGGCTTCTTGCCAGGTACGTAACCGTATTGGTTACCTGTTCCAGTGTTAGCCCTTCCGGCATATAGACGACCTCATCCAGAATGTCGTACGGCCAATCGGCGTGGCGATGCTTCTCGACGGTCAGGAGCAACACCCGGCAGCCCATGGCGGCGCATTGCCGCATGAAAGATTGGCCCTTCTCGTACGTCGTCACACACAGGATCCACGCATCGCGCTTTTGACTCATCATGAATACCGGTAAAGAACATCCTCCCCTGCTTATAATCCGTCACAGGACGTTTCTTTGACGTTAGTTCTACCATAAGCCTGAGAACTTCAACTGCTTCAAGCCAAGATGGCCGCTACGTCTCACTCCTCGCTCGCTGGTCTGCTCTCTGCAGATGCCGTAGTGGCTCTTCAGGAGCACCTCACGCGGCTTTGGCACCAGCAAGAGGCGGGACAGGAGCCGGTCTTTAACAACGATTTCCTCGATTGTGTGTTCGAACAGCATCTTGCGAACTTCCAACTCTGGCATATCGAAGACCAGGCCCGCTCCCCGCACGCTACGGATCGCGAAGTCGCCGAAACCAAGCGCGCCATCGACCGCACAAACCAGCGCCGGAACGACTTGATGGAGAGCTGCGACGTAGCGCTGCTCACGGCTCTGGAGGTGCACGGCCTTCCGTCTCCCACTGCTGAATTGCATTCTGAATCTCCCGGGCTCATCCTCGACCGGCTCTCCATACTGGCGCTTAAGATCTTTCACACGCGCGAGGAGATCGAACGTCCCTCCGCTCCGGAGGGCCACGCCGAGCGCAACCGGGAACGCCTTAGTTTGCTGGAGATGCAGCGTGGCGATCTCGCAGGTTGTCTTGATCAACTATGGCGGCTGGTCGTAGTGGGGCAGCGCCGCTTCAAGCTTTATCGCCAGCTCAAGATGTACAACGATGCCTCGCTTAATCCGGCAGTCTACTCGCAACCGAGGACAAAGTGATCGTTCTCTCCTGGCGTCGTGCAGGATGGCTTCCGGCGTGTCCTGTTGACGCGGGGCAGACTTGTGCGTATAACTTCGTCGTTAATAGTACTTTCGCTTTCCACAAACAACCGGAAGGACTATAGATATAGGCCTTTTCACGAGGCCTTGAGGAATTGCCTGAATGCCAGATGCACGCGAGGGAAGCGGCAAGGCGAAGCAGCCGCGCACCATTGCAGGGAAATCACGGCCTGCCTCCAATCCAGCTCTTCAACAGTCGCTTACGCAGTATCAGCACGCAATGCAGTTTATGCAGGAGGGCAAGTTCGAAAGGGCACGGACGCTTTTCGAGAGGCTTTCGCAGGAAGGCCCGCCCGAACTGCTGGAGCGCTCGCGGGTGTATCTCGCCGTCTGCAACCGTCATGCGCAGAAGCAAAGCCTGGCGTTCGCGACCCCGGAGGAGCAGTATGACTACGCCGTGTCACTGCTGAATACGGGCAACTATGAGGATGCGCGCGACCAGTTTGACGGCCTGCTCAAGAAGGACTCCGAAATCGACTACGCGCACTATGGCCTGGCCGTGCTCAACAGCATTACAGGACAGGCGGAAGAATGTCTCGATCATCTGGCGCGCGCCATCAGTCTCAATCCACAAAATCGCATCCAGGCACGCAGCGACATCGACTTCAACGACATGGCGGACGATCCTCGCTTCACCGAACTTCTCTACCCTGAGTCGCTGTGAACCAAAAACTTCTCTCTCAGGACTTCGCAGTCATGGCGCGATACACTCGAGTGTGAAGTCCTCCATGGAACTGGCCACCCCCCATAGCTCGGGCAGTGTCGCCCGACCCAGCTTCCGCGTGGTGGCGATGGGCGGGGGTACGGGCCTTTCGACCCTCCTCCGGGGTCTCAAGCAGTACGTGCCGTCGGTCAGCGGCGCCAATCCCGGCACCAGCGACGACGCTCCGTGCCTGATCAGCGATCTGGCGGCTATCGTTACGGTCACGGACGACGGCGGCTCGAGCGGGAGACTGCGCAAGGACTTCAACATGCTGCCGCCCGGGGACCTGCGGAACTGCATGGTCGCCCTGTCGGAGGACGAGCACCTGATCTCGCAGCTCTTCCGGCACCGCTTCCGGACTGGCAAGGAGCTGGAGGGACACAGCTTCGGCAACCTGTTCGTAGTCGCGCTGGCGGAGATGACCGGGGACTTCGGGCAGGCCATCAAGCTGGCGGCCGAGGTGCTGGCCACGCGCGGACACATCTATCCAGCGACCTTCTCCGATGTGACGCTCACGGCGCGCATGGCCGATGGATCGATTGTCCGAGGAGAGACCAATATTACGAAGTCCCACGACTCCATCGTGGAGTTGACGCTGGATCCGGAGGTCGCCGAGCCACTGCCAGAGACGCTGGAGGCGATCGCGCAGGCCGACCTGATCACTATCGGACCGGGTTCGCTCTATACCAGCCTGATTACCAACCTGCTCGTGCAAGGCATTCCCGAAGCGCTGGCCAAGGCGCGAGGGACGAGGATTTACGTCACCAACCTGATGACGCAGGCCAACGAGAGTCTGCACCTGACGGCGGCTGAGCATATCGAGCGGATTTACGAGCATGCCCGGCAGCCGATTTTCGACTATGCGCTGGTCAACACCGCCCCGGTATCCGATGCGGTGCGGGAGCGGTATGCCTCGGAGGGCGCCGAGGTCATCGCGGCGGATGTGGAGCGGATCGAGGCCATGGGAATCCGGTGCATCACCGGGGATTTTGCAGCCGAGGGCGACGTGCTGCGGCACGCATCGGACCGCGTAGCGGCGACGCTGCTGGGGATTGTGATGGAGGCAAAGCGGGGTGCCCCCCCCGTCCCCCCTCTCACGCCGGTTCATCGCGCACTTAGAACAACAGTCAACATGTAAGACGCCGATCCGGTGGCGTGGCTCCCGCTCAAATGACATCTTTGATCTAAGAGTTGCAATTGAGGTGAGAGTGTAACGATGAACAAGCAGGGGGTTTCGCGGCGGAGTTTTTCGATGTGGAGGCATGGCGATTGCGGGCGGATTGGCGTCGGCGCATCTGTTGGGCGCAGTGGGGATGGCGTTGACGGCGGAACAGTTGGTGGAACGGATCAAGGCGAATGTAGGGATTCCGTGGCAGCCCGAGACCGCGGAGCCGGATGATTGCGGGAGTGCGGATACTCCGGTGGTGGGGATTGCCACGATCACGATGGCGACGCTGGAGATGATCGAGTGGGCGCAGGCGGCGGGGAAAAAACATAGTGATCACGCATGAATCCCCGTGAGGTCAACTCAAAGCAGCCGCCGCCTGCCTATGCAGGATTCTGCCGAAGCAGCCGTTTCGCCACTTGAATCCTGAAAATTCTGCCACCGAGGGAGCCGAAAAATACAAGCCAGCCGAGACCAGATCCTAATGAAAAAGTTGAGCCATCCAGGTCTCGCGATACACGGTTCAGATATTCTCCCCTTCCCCGCAGGAAAGCTTTAATTCCCGCGTCACGCTGCAATGAGATGTAGTTGACGGTAAACATCAGGCGGATAAGCCCGGGCGGGTATCCCTTGCTCACGAGGTTGTCGTAAATAGCATCGAGAATGATTCGCATTTGCGGCACCGCTTCACCTTTCGCGTTCTGCGTCCCTGCTACCTGCCCATCGTGCCGGCGAATCTGCGTGACCCTGATGCTGCTGATATACCACGGCCGCATCCTGCCCAAGCGACTCCAGAACTCGAAATCGCCCGCGTAGAACAGATCACTTCGGAACCCGCCGGCCCGTTTCACGGCTTCCGACCGAACGGAGACATTGGATAGGTTGCCCGGGATGCAGCCGAAAACTCCAAAGAATAAATCAGACTTATCCGACTGGACGAATTGAGGCAAAACAGAGCTTTCGAAGCGAGCAAGTGCAGAATTAGCATCGGCTGTGTGATTCGATCGGAGGAACGCAACATCCGGGGGCAGCTCGGACCATACTGTCACTAATCTCTGCAAGGAGTCGCGGTCGAAGAAGTAATCGTCATCACAGAGAATTTGCGCGATTTCATGACTCACCTGGGAAAAGAGAAAATTCAGATTTCCGAACTGGCCCAGGTTCGACGGCTGAAAATGCACTTTGATGCGCGGGTCGGTGAGGCTGGAAAGGTATTCGCGCGTACCGTCTTTGGAGCCGTCATCGCTAATGACGAGTTCCCAATCCGAATAAGTCTGCGATAGCACAGAATCGATAGCCTGCTTGAGGAATTCCAATCTGTTGTAGGTAGGCATCACGATGGAAATCGGCATAGCTTCTCGGGGATTCGTTCTGCTTCTCATATCTGCGATATGTGCGTAGAAGCTGATTATACAAGCGTATGGAGGGCGACTGCGGGCATCGCAGCAGTGCGGATCGGCCGCAATACCGGCTGCTAGTTGGGGCAGGGGGTTAGCTGGACGGGCGAGAGGCCCCATTCGTTGAGGGCATGGTTGAGCTGGTCGACGGTCTGTCTCCATGAGGTGGGGTGTTGGCCGAGAGCGGTTTCGGTGGAGAAGTCGAGAGCTTTGGGTGAGCCGCATACGGTGAGGGCTTCGATGTCTGCGACGGGTGCGAGCCTGCGCATGAGATCGTCGTCTCCGTAGACGGGATTGCCGCCGATGAGAACCAGACGGATGTCGGAGGGCGAAGCGTTGAGCAGGGACTGGTACGTGTCTTTTTCGGTGCGGCGGATGACGAGGAGGTCGGCGACGTATCCGGGCTTGATGCTGCCGATTTTGTCGGCGAGGCCGGCGAGCTGCGCGGGAGTGCTGGTGGCCATCTGGACGAGCTCGGTATCGGTAAAGACTTTGGGGTACTGGCCGTCGTTCCAGACTGAGGCGTACTTTAGCTCCTGTAACATGCCGTCACTGCCGCTGGGGCTCCAGTCGGGGGCAAGGGCGATTTTGATGGCCGCCTGTTTGGCAGTGGCGACGTCGGTCGTGCGTCCATAGAGGCTGAGGTTACTTCGCGGCGACCAGATGAGGCCGACGCCGCTCTTGGCGGCTTGCTGCCAGTCGGCGGTGTTGAGGCCGACGCCGTGAATGATGGAGACGCCAGGGCGGAGGAATCCGCGAGCGGTGAACATGCGGAATTCGCGCTCGGCATTGGCGTCTCCGGGGCGGCCCTCGGAGAGATGAACGATGAATGAGGTAAGGGTGTGGTTGTCGAGACCGGCAGTAATTTCGGCGGCCGTTTTCTCGGAGAGCTCGAGGGGGAAGATTTCATAGCTGAGCTTTTCGTGGGTACCGGGCGGGTAGAGGCCGGAGTAGTAGTCGAGGTTGCGGGCGAGTCCATCGGAGCACTTGCTGTTGAAACCGCCAACGACTGAGGTGGCTCCGCCGACGATGGCCTTGACTTCGGCGTACTGCTCAGTCTGGCAGGAGAGACCCTCGTCCATGATTTTGCTGTGCGGGGTGGAAAGCGCGAGTCCGTATTCGGGGATGGCCTGCCATTCATAGCGCGTGTTGAAGAGGCGACCGGCGTTCCAGCGCGGCAGGAAGTTCCATGTGAGATGGTTGTGGAGGTCGATGAGGCCAGGAGAGATGACGTTGTCGCCTTCGATGATGATGGCGTGTTCGGGCAGCGAGATGCTGGCTCCTACGGCCTGAATTTTGTCTCCGGAGATGAGGACCGTACCTTTGTCGATGACCCGATCGGGTGTGACGATGGTTCCACGGAGAGCGATGGTGGGTTGTTGGGCGCCGGCACTGAGCAGACAGAGGACGAATGCGAGGAAGGAGAACAACCGGAAGGTCTTCATGTGGGATCTCCTTACGGATGCGTGAGCAGGATGGTAAAGGCTGGTGGGCAGGTTGTCGATGGGAAAGACGACCTGGCGGGCCAGAGCAATCGGCGCACTGGGGATTTTCACCGACAGGCTCCGGTGATGGGGGCGGCGTCCGTGCTACGCGATGAGACGAAGGGGATTGAGGCGGCGCTATCCTCTGCTTGAGCTGACTGCCGCCGGAGCGGGCTCTGAGGTTGGATCAGGGAGCTCAGGCGTAAAGATCAACCTTGGGTCGTCCTGCCTGGGTTTGAAGACGAGAGCCCACATTTCCGGACGGCCAATTATCCGGGCGATTTCCCGGAATGCAAAGAACGGCAGCAGCAAAATATAGCAGAGGACGCTGACGGCCAGGACTCCCTTTGGATTCCATCCGAAGAATGGGGGCAGGCTCTCCGCGACGGTGTGTCCATGAAATAGCCCCACCGCAACGCTTTCAGCGACGTGGAAGGACATCATCAGCACGGTAAATACGAGACATCTATAAAGAATCGGATAAATTAGAGGCTTCTTCGCGAAACGTGATCCGAGATGGAGCTGCTCTCCGACCAGCAATACCTTTGCGAAGACGAAGGCGTTGATGATCGCGAAGGTGTGTTCTTCTACGTCTAGATGATGCTGGGACAGGACGAGACTCTGGTGGATGGAGAGCAGCCCGAAGGCGACCCAGAGGTAGAGGAAAATGACCAGGAAGCGCTTGAACTCTTTGAAGGCTCTCTCTTTGAGTGTGTGCTTCTGTGGGATCGAGAGGCTTTGATCCGCCATGGCCAGGACCTCCCCGACTACTGAAGAGTGTAGTTCATCAAAGTTTCAGGCAAGGATTTTCTGCTGGCTAGCGGGTGGGAAATCGGATCGTCCTTTAGTCAGGGCTCGTCGGGTAGGAATGGGAAGACAGGCAGAAGAGGGTTGGTCCTGACCGCGACAGTACGCTTGAGTTGGCCGCAGGCGGCGTAGATGTCGCGTCCGCGGGGACGACGGATGAAGGCGGGAATGCCGTTGTGCTTGAGGCGGGCCTGGAACTCCATGACCCGGTGGGGCGGGGGCATGTCGTAGGGCATGTGCGGGCCGGGGTTCCAGACGATCAGATTGACCTTGAGAGGGCGGCCGACACGGCGCAACAGCTTGCCGGCTTCGTCGGCGTGGGAGAGCTGGTCGTTCACGCCGCCGAGGAGGACGTATTCGAAGGTGAGCTTTTCTTTCGAACGGAGCGGGACCTGACGGACGGCGTTGACGAGGTGCTGGATGTCCCATTTGCGGGTGATGGGCATGATCTGTTCGCGCACCTTGTCATTGGAGGCGTTGAGGGAGATGGCGAGCTTGGGGCGAACGGGCTCCTGTGCGAAGCGCAGGATGCCGGGCATGATTCCAGAGGTGGAGACGGTCATGCGCGATTCGGCGATGCCCACTTCGTGGACGAGGAGACGGACGGCATCCATGAAGGCGTCGTAGTTGAGGAAAGGCTCGCCCATGCCCATGAAGACGAGGTTGATGCGGTCGCGGCCGATCTGGACGGCGTGGCGCTTGAGGACGGCAACGACCTGGCCGGCGATTTCTCCGGCGGTTAGGTTGCGGATGATGCCAAGCTTCGCGGTGAGGCAGAACTGGCAGTTGACGGCGCAGCCGATCTGGCTCGACACGCAGATGGTGGAGTCGTGGTAGCCGGTCTCGCTCCCGTCTCCGGCTTCGCCATCGTCGCCTTCGGGCATCCAGACAGTCTCGACGGTCTGACCATCGTAGGTGGAGATGAGGTAGCGCTCGGTGCCGTCGACAGACTTGTAGGTTTCAACGATAGAAGGTAGCCCAATGTGGTAGCCAGCCTGAGTGAGGCGGTCGCGGAGGTCTTTGGACAAGTTGGTGACGTCAGCGAGGTCCTCGATCCAGTTACGGTAAATGGCCCGAGAAAGCTGGCCGACGCGGTAGGCGGAGACGGAGAATTCCTGGAGAATTTCGCTAAGTTGCTGATTATGCAGGCCAAACAGAGGCCGCATCCGTTCTATGCCGGGAGCGTCTAAAATAGGTAGTAGATTTTCCCCGCCTGACGTCATCGCAACACCGATTTCTGTTGTGTCAGCATAGCGCATCGGCAACGTAGAATCACAATGCTCCCCCGAGCGCTTTGACTGACGAATTTTTGGGCGCGAGAGTCGCGCGCGGCAGGCAAAAACACAGCAACAGCCTTGGCAACAGGCCCAGACACAGAAAGGGCTCCGGACTCATGGACAATAAGAGAAATATTCGACGCACCACTCTGCCCAACGGACTTACGATTCTGACCGAGAAGATGGATCACATCCGATCCGTGGCGATGGGGGTGTGGATACGGGCGGGGTCGCGCCACGAACTGGCCGAGGTAAACGGGATTTCGCACTTCGTGGAGCACATGGTGTTCAAGGGCACGAAGAACCGGTCGGCACAGATTATTGCGCGCGAGGTGGACGCGATCGGCGGCAATCTGGATGCGTTCACCGGGAAGGAAACGGTCTGCTTCAACATGAAGGTGCTGGATGAGCACGTGCCGACAGCGCTTGAAGTGCTGTCGGACCTGGTGCTGAATCCGGTGTTCGCGAGCGAGGAGATTCATCGCGAGCGGGACGTGATTCTGGAAGAGATCAAGATGGACGAGGACAATCCGGACTATCTGGTGCATGAGATTTTCACGCAGAACTTCTGGAAGGATCATCCGTTGGGCAAGCCGATTCTGGGAACGAAGGAGACGGTCCGGAAGTTTGAGCGGGATACGCTGATGGACTTTTACGGCGGACGCTTCCTTGGCGGCAACATGATCTTCTCGGCGGCGGGAAATATCGAGCACGACAACTTTGTGGAGCAGGTGGCGAGACGCTTCGAGTCGCTGCCGGCGGGGCAGAGCCCGCGACCGGATGGGGCGCCGAAGACGACGGCGCGGATCAATCTGCGGAATAAGAAGTCGCTGGAACAGGTGCAGCTTTGTCTGGGCGTGCCAGCTCCCCCCGTGGCTGACGAGTCGCGCTACATCACGCTGGTGCTGAATACACTGCTGGGCGGAGGGATGAGTTCGCGGCTGTTCCAGACGATTCGCGAGGAGCGCGGGCTGGCGTATGCGATCTATAGCGATTTGAATCCTTACAGCGATACCGGCTCACTGTGCGTGTATGCGGGCACGTCGGCAGACCGGGCGGTACAGGTGATCGACCTGGTGATGGCCGAGTTCACTCGCCTGAAGCACGAGATGCTGCCGGAGGATGAGCTGCGCCGGGCAAAGGATCAGCTCAAGGGTAATCTGTTGTTGTCGCTGGAGAGCTCGATGTCGAGGATGTCGAACCTGGCGCGGCAGCAGATGTACTTCAACTACTTTTTTGGGCAACAGGAGATTCTGGACAAGGTGGAAGAAGTAACTGCCGAACAGGTGATGGCTATGGCCAACACGCTATTCCAACCGGATCTGGTGGCGGTGACGCTGCTGGGAAGACTCGACGGGCTGAAGCTGAGCAGGGGACGGCTGGTGTGTTGAGGCAGCCATTAGGAATTAGCCATCAGCAAACTGTCTTTCTGAGCGCGGTGCTGGTGTGCTGCGTCTTCATCCTTTAGGATTGCGTGTGGCGGAGCTTGGCCTGCCCAAGATTGAGAATCAACCTTATGAACCATTCGATTACCCAAGAAAATCGCAGACTGCGGGAAGCCGGCTTTACGCTGATGGAGCTTTTGATCGTGATCTCCATCATGCTGATCCTCATGCTGATCGCGATCCCGAACTTTGCAGGCATGAAAATGCAGGCGAATGAGACGTCGGCAATCCAGTCGCTGCGCGCGATCTACCAGGCTCAGATTCAGTTCCAGACGAACTATCCGGCGAATGGGTTTGCGGCCTCGCTGGCTGCGCTCGGTGGGGATCCGAAGTCGGGGCAGCCTTCGCCCCAGTCGGCGCAATTGCTGCAGGGCGACCTATCCAGCGGGCAGAAGAGTGGATACACCTTTGCCATCGTGAACCCGACGAAGGTCACGGTGAACAATCAGGACATGTACACCGGCTATGAGGCGACAGCTGTTCCACAGGCGGTGGGCAAGACCGGGCATCGCGGCTTCTGTATCGATCAGCAGGGTGAGGTGAAGGCCGATCCCTCGGGTGGCACCAACTGCACGACGCCTTTGCAGTGAGGGGGCGGTTGTTGCGGACTAGCAACCTGATAACTGCGGTCTTGATTCTTCTGCCTGGGTGGTGTTTTGCTCCAGCGCAGTCGTCTTCACTGACGGCAAACGCGCTAGCTAACCGCATCGATCAACACTACAACTCTCTCCGCTCACTGGAAGTGCGCTTTGCCCAACAATATGACGGCATGGGCATGAACCGCAGGGAAAGCGGCGTGCTGCTGTTGAAGAAGCCGGGCAAGATGCGCTGGACCTACTCGCAGCCGGTGGGGAAGCTGTTCATTCTCGACGGGCATGACGGGTATTTTTACACCCCGGGCGACACCGAGGTGCAGCGGGTTCCGGTGAAGAAGCTGGACGATATGCGATCTCCGTTGCGGCTGCTGCTGGGGCACACGAAGCTGGCACGTGAGCTGACAGGCCTGGCGATTGCTTCGGCGGCGAACGGGGCGTATACGCTGTCGGGCATTCCGAAAAATACGGAGAAGCGCGTGGCGGCCTTCAGCGTGACGGCGACGGCGGAGGGCGTGATCCAGTCGCTGCGCGTCGAGGAGACGGACGGAATTACGAATTCGTTTGTCTTCACGGATGAGAAGCCAAACGCAGCTGCTCCGGATGCGAACTTTGTGTTCACCGCGCCAGCGGGGGTGCATGTGATTGAGGGGATGCCGCCGGTCTGAGAACGGCGACCGCTGATTCACTTCTTTTGAAGCCCGATATGATTTCGGCATGGTGAGTTTGAAGCTTCGATCTTCCCTTCTCTTATCGCTTCTTTTTGCAGATCTGCTTTTTACGGCCGCGGCTCGTGCGCAGGACGTGGCGTCCGGGTCGTGGGTGATGCAGTCGAGCGGGACGAAGGCGGGACTGCGCGGCATTCATGCGGTGGGTGGTGGTGTCGCGTGGGCCAGTGGGACAAACGGGACGGTTCTGCGGACCGAGGACAGCGGGTACATGTGGCAGAGCTGCGCGATGCCTCCGGGGGCGGAGAAGCTGGATTTTCGCGGGATCTGGGCTTGGGATGCTGACACGGCGGTGGTGATGTCGTCGGGGCCGGGGGATCAGTCGCGGCTGTATAAGACGACGGATGGGTGCTCGCACTGGACGCTGCTGTATACGAATCCGGATAAGGATGGGTTCTGGGATGCAGTGGAATTTAGTGGCCGTAAACAGGGTTTTATCCTCGGAGATCCTGTGAATCGTAGCTTTGTCTTGTTCTTCACTCTGGACCAAGGGAAAACGTGGGGACGAGTGAATTCCAAGGATCTGGATTCGGGAAATACAAAAATTGGCGCGTTTGCTGCCAGCAACTCGGCTTTGACTCTTGCGTACGACGGCCTTCCCATGTTCGGCACCAGTGGGCCTGGCGGTCCATGGCTCTATGTGCCGGACAGCGTTTGCACGTCGCTGACGGCTCAACAAAACCCCGCGGCGTGCTTTGATGGATCCCTGCGATTTGAAAAGGAAAGACTGCCGATGGCAGGGGATTCTGCATCGGCCGGAATTTTTTCACTGGCAGTCGATTCAGACGTAACAAAGTTAGTCGCTGTTGGCGGCGACTATGGTCGTCCAAACGAGGTCACAGGTACTGCGGCCGCAACGATACCGTGGATGCTTGAACCCCGCCGGGCAACCACGGCGGCGGCGAAGCCTCCGCATGGGTACAGGTCGGCGGTGGCGTGGGACGCGGTTGACAAGGTGTGGATTGCGGTAGGGGCGAATGGGTCAGACGTGAGCTATGACGACGGGAAGACGTGGTCTCCGCTGGATAACGGCAAATGGAACGCGCTGAGTCTGCCGTGGGTGGTGGGTCCGGAAGGAAGGATTGCGAAGCTGGGGGCGCTGCCGGCGAGGAAATAGCGGTACGCCGTGGCCAGATCTCTGCCCAAGTCAGAAAAGCAGGTCCCTCGACTCCGCTTCGCTGCGCTCGGTACGACACTTGTGAGTGGGCGAACCGCCCGGTTTCGATTCGGGACGGCAGATGAACGGTTTGGCTGGCTGGTGCGTCTATCCGCTGCGGGAAACTGGTACCCTGAAGTAGCGTCCCATGGCGGAATTTGTTATCAAACTGGCCGACGAGCGCGGCCGCGTGCAGCAGCAGGTGCAGTCGGCTGCTACAGCGGAAGAGCTACATCATCGCTTTACCCAGGCGGGGTACTACGTCTATTCGGTCAAGCCGCGAGGGCTGACGGGCAGCCGGCGCAAGGCGAAGCTCGAGACCTTCATCATCTTCAATCAACAATTTCTGACGCTGATCCGGGCGGGATTGCCCATTCTGGGTTCGCTGGAGATGCTGGCCAAGAGCCAGAAGAATCCGGCGTTTTCGAGCCAGCTGCAGAATGTGGCGGCGCGGGTGCGGACGGGCGAATCGATCTCGGCGGCTTTTGAGGCACAGGGCGGCTTTCCGGTGATTTATACGACGACCCTGTTGGCAGGCGAGCGAAGCGGCAACCTGGAAGAGGTTCTGGGTAGGTTTCTGTCGTTTCAGCGGATTTCGCTGACGTTTACCAAGAAGCTCAAGGCTTCGCTGATCTATCCGGCGCTGCTGATTACGCTGGTTTTCGGACTGTTCATCTTTCTCATCACGTTTGTGGTTCCGCGCTTTGCCACTCTCTACGACCAGCTCGGCACGAAGCTGCCGGGTCTGACACTGGCGCTGCTGGCGTTGGGCAATGGAGCCCAGCATTACTTCCTTTATGTGGCTCCCGTGGTTCTGTTGATCGCTTTCCTGGTTTACCGATGGAGCAGAACCGAGGCTGGCGCGGACCGGATCGACGCCATACGCATTAAGATGCCCGTGTTTGGAATGATCTGGCTGAAGTACCAGGTGGCGCTGTTTTCGCGGACGCTTTCGACTCTGCTGGCAGGAGGGTTGCCGCTGGTTCCGTCGCTGGAGACGGCGGCGCGGTCGATTGCGAGCAAGCGGATTGCAAAGGCAGTCTTTTCTTCGGTGAGCAGCGTGCGCGAAGGCAAGGGGTTGTCGGCGAGCCTCGCGGGCACCAAGGTGTTTCCGGCCTTGTCGGTGGAGATGATCGAGGTGGGCGAATCGACGGGCGCGCTGCCGCAGATGCTGAACTCGGTGGCGGAGTTTTTCGAGGAAGATGTACAGACGGCGCTCACCGCGTCGCTGGCCTTGATTGAGCCGGCGATTCTGATTGTGATGGGTGTGGTGGTGGTGGTGATTTTGATTGCGTTGTATCTGCCGATCTTTTCGCTGGGGAACGCGAATAATTTTCAGCACTGAGGATCAACCGCCCGGAGTTTTTAGGTAAAGAGGGTTTATGGCACAGGCACCTGTATTGACGCTGCCGACGGAACTGGATGAGACAGAGCGGGCGAAAACGCTCGCACAGCGGTATCGCTGCGAGTTCGTCGATTTGAAGCACTTTCGCATTCAGCATGAGCTGATGAAGCGCGTGCCGGTGGACATGATGTTCCGGTACAACTTCGTCCCGCTGGAGCAGCAGGACGACCGGCTGATTATCGCGGTGAGCGATCCCAGCCGGCTGATGGTGCTGGACGAGATTGCCGGACTGCTCGGGCAGCGGATTGCGACGCGGGTGGCGACGCTGACGCAGATCACCGACCTGCTGAAGAAAACGGAGCAGTCGCAGCGCGTGCTGGATGAGGCTTCGGAGGGCATGACCTTCGACGTGGTGTCGGCACACGACGAGGCCGATGAGACGATTTCAATCGAGAAGCTGACGTCGGAGGAAGACATCAGCCCGATTATCCGGCTGGTGGACACGACAATTTTTACGGCGCTGGAGCGGCGCGCGTCGGATATTCACATTGAGACAAACGACGATTCGCTGGTGGTGAAG
Organism: Acidobacteriota bacterium; assembly: GCA_013289875.1. Taxonomy (GTDB): domain Bacteria; phylum Acidobacteriota; class Terriglobia; order Terriglobales; family Acidobacteriaceae; genus Silvibacterium. The sequence continues at coordinate 44,850 of JABCZC010000023.1, forward strand.
TACCGCATCGATGGAGTGCTGCAACTGGCGATGGCGGCGATTGCGCGCGAGCATCACTCGACCATCCTGTCGCGCATCAAGGTCATGAGCGAGCTGGACATCGCGGAACGGCGCGTTCCGCAGGATGGACGCTTTCGCGTCCGCTATAAGGGGCGTCTGATCGACTTTCGCGTGTCCATCATGCCGACGGTACATGGCGAGAATGCCGTGCTGCGCGTCCTCGACAAGGAGTCGATGAGCGAGAAGTTTCGCAAATTGACGCTCGATGTGGTGGGTTTCCATGAAGACGACCTGCGACGCTTTCGGCGGTATATTCGCGAGCCGTACGGGATGGTGCTGGTGACAGGTCCGACGGGTTCGGGCAAAACGACCACGCTGTATGCGGCGCTAAACGAGATCAAGAGCGACGAAGACAAGATCATCACGATTGAAGATCCGGTGGAATATCAGATTCGCGGCATTACGCAGGTGCCTGTGAATGAGAAGAAGGGTCTGACGTTCGGGCGCGGGCTGCGTTCGATTCTGCGCCATGACCCGGACAAGATTCTGGTGGGCGAAATTCGCGACCAGGAGACGGCGCAGATCGCGATCAACGCGGCGCTGACCGGGCACCTGGTATTTACGACTGTCCACGCGAACAACGTGGTCGACGTGCTGGGACGCTTTCTGAATATGGGTGTAGAGGCGTACAACTTCGTCTCGGCGCTGAACTGCATTCTGGCGCAGCGGCTGGTGCGCACGATTTGCGAATATTGCATGCGGACGGTGCACCACAACGAGGAGGTTCTGATTGCGAGCGGCTTTGATCCAGCGGAGTGGAGAGACTTCGATTTCCGCGAAGGCGCAGGCTGCATCGAGTGCGGGGGCACGGGATACCGCGGACGCACGGCGATTCACGAACTGCTGGACCTGACGGACCCGATCCGCGAGATGATTCTGGATAAGAAGCCGAGCTCGGAAGTTCGCAGGCTGGCACAGCAGGAAGGCATGCAGTTCCTGCGCGAATCGGCGATTGACCGCGTGCGGCGTGGATTGACGACGCTCAAGGAAATTAACAAGGTGACCTTTATCGAGGCGTCGCGGTAAGATGCCAATTCCCTTTCGCATATTTTCGTCCAACACCAACCTGCGCCCTGCGTTGGCGTGCGAGATTACGCCCGACGGCGTGGTGGCGGCGCGGCAGCAAAAGGAAGAGCAGGCGGTGATGAGTTTTGCGGCGCTTCCGGCAGGAGTGGTAAAGCCCGGACTGGCGGAGACGAACCTTACCGATCAGGCGATAGTGGTGAGGGCGCTGCGGAAAGCTCTGGACGAGGTGTCGGCGCGGGAGAAAAAGCTGACGCTGGTGGTTCCGGATGCGGCGGTACGGGTGTTGATGCTCGAGTTCGACTCGCTGCCGGCCAAGGTGCAGGAGGCGATGCCGATTGTGCGCTTCCGGCTGCGCAAGCTGATGCCATTTGAAGTGGATGACGCGGCGGTGAGCTACCAGGTGATGCGTGTGAAGAAAGAACAGACGCACGCGCTGGTAACGGTGATGCCAGGCACGGTGCGTGCAGAGTATGAAAGCGCGGTGCGCGCGGCCGGATATGAACCGGGCGTGGTGCTGCCTTCCACGCTGGCGGCACTGGCGGCGCTGACGACGAGCGATGCAGCACTGGTGGTGAATCGCAACGGTCTTTCGCTGACGACGGCCATTACTTCGGGAGATGAGCTCCTGTTGCATCGAACGCTGGAGTTGCCAGTGAACGAGGAACTGCATCATGAAGAGCTGGCGCAGAGCGTATCCGTGACGCGAGCCTATTTTGAAGACACCCTCAATGCAGCGCCGGAGGTTCTTTATTGCGTGGGGCCAGGCGGAGCCGAGGAATTTTTGCGCGTGCTGGGCGAAGCGGCGGAAGAGGATGGTCTAAGGATGCGCGACCTGGTGAAAACGCCGGCGATGGTTGCGAGCGGCACGATGCCTAAAGGACTGGCTGCGGGCGTGGTGGGGGCGTTGGCAAGCTGATGAAGATTACCCTCAACCTAGCGAGCAAGCCTTATGTCGATGTGCGTTCTATCATCAAACAACTGCGCATCCTCATGGGCGTTCTTATTGTGCTCGCGTTGCCCCTATGGCTGCTGCAGCACGCGGAACAGAAAAAAGCGCAGGCGGCGACGGCGCGGGTTCGCGCGGTAGAGGGCAATGTGCAGCGCCTGCGAAAGCAGCAGAAGAGCTACCAGGAGCTGATGCGCCAGCCGCAGAACGCCGCCGTGCTGACGCAATCGGATTTTCTGAACTCGCTGTTTCGGCGCAAGGCTTTCTCCTGGACAGCGACCATGACCGATCTCGAAACGGTGCTGCCGACGGGCGTACAGGTGTTGAGCATCGAGCCGGTGGTGGCTCCCGATGGCGAGGTGACGATTCGCCTGCGCGTGAGCGGCGCGCGCGACCGGGCGGTGGAGTTGGTGAAGAATCTGGAGAAGTCGCGACACTTTGCCTCGCCCAGGCTGGCCGGTGAGGCGCTGACGACAGCTACCGGACCCAACATGGCGGCGCAGCCGATCAATGCGGCGATCTCGGTGAATTTCGACATCCTTGCCGACTATCGGCCGATCAGCGAGGCCGATGAGAAAGAGGCGTCGTCGAAGGAAAAGGCTACGAGCACTGAGAGAAACCCCGCTGAACCGGCGACTCCTACGAAAAAGAGGCAACAGCAGCCGGGAAGCACGACAACTGGAAGCGTGGGGCCGCGAAGCGCAACAACGGCGCCGAAGAAGCGAGGTGCGCAATGAACCGCCTTCGCGGCTACTTCACGGTCCTGAATCTGCACATCGCGGGGGCAGCCCTGCTGGTCGTAGTGGTGCTCTTCCTGGGAATCAGGGCGATTCTGGCGTTACACGCCGCAGGCGCGGTCGAATCCGACACTTACCAGCAACAGCAAATCACGTATGCGCAGCTGAAGTCCCAGATGTCACACCTCGAAGGATTGCCGGACAAGGTGGACCAGGCGCGTGAGGATGCGAACGACTTTTATGAGGAGCGCATCGCGCCGAATTATTCGACGATTGCGGAGGAGCTGGGCACGGCGTACGTGAAGAACCAGGTCCGGTTGACTCGGGCGCAATATACGGCGACGCCCTCGATCGATGGACTGACTGAATTGCGCATCGACGCCAACCTGAGCGGCGATTATACGGCGCTGATGCGCTTTATCAACGACCTTGAGCGGGACAAGAATCACGTCTTCTTTATTATCGACGGGCTGACGTTCACCGGGCAGCAGGGCGGGTTGGTGAATCTGAGGCTGCGGCTGACGACGTATCTGAGGGCAAATGCGGGCGATCAGCCACCGGCGAGTGACACCCCGGAAGCCGCCAAGGCGGAAAACGTCAGCGAAGGGGGGACACGCTGATGGCGCTGAAGGTCGGCACGGAAGACAAGAAAAAGGTGATGATCGCTGGCGGGCTGGGCGTGGTAGTGCTAGGTCTCGTGCTCTATAACATCATCGGCCTCTTCGGCGGAAGTCCTACTCCCGCGCCAGTAGCGGCGACTCCACCGGCGGTCACGACCACAACACCGGCGACTGTGCCGGCTGTCCGGACTGGGCCTGCTCCGGTCTCGCGGCAGAGAGTGATCTCAGCGAATCATGCGCCGGAGGCGGTGAAGGTTGCGGGATCGATGGCGAGCCTTGACCCGACGCTGCACCCGGAGCTGATGGCAGCGGCCGAGTCGCTCGAATACACAGGCAAGGGGAGGAACATCTTCTCGATGTTCTCGGCTCCGGTCGAGATCGAGCAGCCTAAGGCGTTTCGGCCGCAGCAGGTTCAGCCTGCCGTGGCAATGGGACCGCCTCCGCCCCCCCCCATCGACTTGAAGTTTTTTGGCTACGAATCGCGCCAAGGCGGAGCGAAGCGGGTGTTTCTCCTGCATGGAGACGATGTGTTCATTGCAGGAGAGGGCGATGTGGTCGATCATCATTACAGGGTCGTGAAGATTGCGCCCCTCTCGGTGCAGGTGGAAGACATTCCGTACAAGAATACGCAGACGCTGCCATTGATTCAGAATTGAGTTGCGTTGTCCAATGACCTCTTCACCACAAGGCCGCACGAACTCCGAAGCAGGATACATTCTGCTTGCCGTGTTGTTCCTGGTGGCGCTGATCCTGCTTTCCCTGGCCGTCGCCGCGCCCAGGGTCGCGAAATCGATCCAACGCGACAAAGAACTGGAGCTGATCCACCGCGGCGAGCAATACAAGCGAGCGATCAAGCTCTACTACCGCAAGTTCGGGAGCTACCCTGCGTCGATCGATCAACTGGAGAATACGAACAATATCCGCTTTCTGCGCAAGCGCTATACCGATCCAATGACGGGCAAGGACGATTGGAAGATCATTCACTTTGGCCAGGCACATGTGCAGACGCTGGGGTTGTTTGGGCAGCCGATCGCGACTGCCGGAGGTGGACCAGGGGGCGTGGCAGGAGGCATTGGGGCAGGAGGCATTGGGGCGGGAGGCATTGGGACGGGAGGCATTGGGACGGGAGGCATTGGGACGGGGGGCATCGGAGCCGCTACAGGAGGGCTGGGCTCGGCGGGTACGCCCTTGACGGGGTCGGGATCGATCACTGCTCCAACGACGGGCGGCACGGATGGCTCAGGCACGTCGGGAACGGATGGTTCGGGGAGTACGGGTGGGTCCACGAGCGGATCTGGGACTGGAGGTCTAGGGACTGGAGGTCTAGGGACCGGAGGCCTGGGGACAGGGGGACTCGGTACTACGGGTACGGGGGGGCTGAGTGCGGGTGGATTGGGTACGGGCGCAACCGGCAATACGAATCCGACCTTTGGCGGCGGTCCGATTGTCGGGCTTGCTATTCCGAGCACGAAAGCTTCGATCAAGGAATACAAGCAGCAGAAACATTACAACGAGTGGGAATTCGTCTACGACCCTGTTGCGGACCAGATGCAGGCGGGCACCGCGTTTGGCGGAACGGGACAGAATCTGAATGGTCCGGGTACGACGAACGGAACCAGCGGCACCTTCGGCAGCGGATTCGGAAACACGACCGGTGCGGGAGGCGCCACAACGCCAACCGGCGGGACTGGGAGCGGGGCCGGGTCTCCAACACCTCAGCAATAAACTGGCCCCGCCCGAGGGCGAGGCCAGTTTGCGGAATTGCCCTGTTAGACGCTGAAAGACGAGCCGCACCCGCAGGTGCTCTTAGTGTTGGGATTCTCGAATTTGAAACCGGCCGCTTCGAGGGTTTCGACGTAATCGACGACGCATCCGTTGAGATACATCAATGAGGTCGCGTCGACAAAGACCTTGAGTCCGTCGAAGTTGAATACCTTGTCCATCATTCCAGCCTGATTCTCGAAGGACATCGAATACTGGAAGCCGGAACAGCCTCCGCCGACGACGCCGATGCGCAGACCAGCCGGGAGTGGATCCTGCGTCGCCATGATTTCACGCACTTTAACCGCAGCAGGCTCGCTCAGGGTGAGGGGAGGCGTCTTGGTCTGAACAGTTTCCGGGGTGGCGGTGACGGTGGCCATGAATGATCTCCTGAATCTTGAGGAAGAACTCGTAGTTTCAGTGTATCGCCCCATTTGACCGGGCACAAGACACTTTATGTTTTGATGTCGCAGTCCCCGGCTTAGACTCAGCTAATCGGCGACGATTTTGCTTGAGATGCGGCCGTATTCGGCCTCGGAAATAAGCCCTTTGCTGACCAAGTCATGCGACGAAGAGTATGGCCGGTTATCGACGATGTGCTGTGCGCGGACGCCGGAGATGCCGGGCAGCGTTGCCAACTGATCAGCGCTGGCCGAATTAATGTCAACCGTGCCGCCCACGGGAGAGGGTTTCGTATCGCTGTGCAGGCCTTGCTTCACACCAGCAGCAATGTCGTCGACCTTGCGCTCGGCATTGGCGGCTGCAACCTTGGCGTCTGCGGCGGCTTGCTGGGCACTTGACTTCACCTGCTCGGTGGTTTGAGCAGCCTGCTGCTTCAACTGCTGATCGGACTGTGGGTTGGTGTTGTTACATCCGGTAAAGCCGACCAGTGCGGCGCTTATGGCCAGCGCGGACCATCCCTGCACGCCTAAGCTCTTCCTGAGATTTCCCTGACGAATCATTCACTTTCTCCCAACCGCGCCTCATTCGAACAGGGGCGCGTGTGCCTGTGCATTCAGATGGAGTCACTTCATGGTTCGGGGGTTGCCAAATGGGTTTCACAATGCAAAAAACGGGCTGTTCACTGCCTCAAAACCAGGGCTATGATTCCAGTAACGGCCCCGCCTACCCCCGAGCCCGGGCAACCGGACCCGCTCGGTATCTGGAGCCGGCTCAAATCCGAATCCCGAGGTGCCTGATGGGCTCCATGCTTATTCTGTGGATCGTCTGGGCCGGAGTTCTGGCGATCCTTCTTATCCTGTTGGCATATCGCGGCACGATCACCCGTTACGAAGAGGATCAGATTTTCCTCGACGACTGTGCCGAGCACCAGAAGAAAGAACAAACCGAGATCCTGGCGAAGGTAAGCAAAATTCAACCCTTCGTTCGCATCGCAACCGGCGCGACGTGCGTCCTTACCGCATGCATCATTGGTATATACGTGTGGGACGCGGTCCACCAGATGATGTAAGACATCAGGGAGTGGATGCCGTCGATCTGGCCTTCGTGACGACATCCATATCCACTTTCTTTGCCGCGTGCAGCATGAACGTGCTGGGGTCTTTCATGCCCCAGGCGACGTAGGGTACTGTAAACTTCGTGGTCGCGACGGCATCGGGTCCGTCAACCTTGACTGTCATCTCCAGCTTGAGAGGGTGGTCGGTGCCGTGGATTGTGAATGTGCCGTCCACTGATACGGTCTGGGGTGGGCCCGGCTTTAGGACGCCTGTCACCTTTGTCGGATGAAAGATGGCCTGCGGATATTTGTCGCTCTCCAGCACATCCTTTTGCATGTGGGCGTCGCGTGACTGATTGCCGCTCTCTCCGGTGGTGACGTCGACCAGAATCTCGCCTTGCGCCGCCCCGGTTTGAGGATCGAAGGCGATCATGCCGCCCTTGAGCCTGAAGGTTCCGTGGATGGTGTGCAGAGTGCTGCCGAGTGTCCAGTGAATCTCCGTGCGGGCCGGGTCAAGATACAAGGTAATATTTTGCGGTGCGACCTGAGCATGCAGCAGCGGAACGAACGCGAGCAATAAGGCGCAGAGAGAGACTCGCCGGGATGTAAGAGGCCTCATATTTCTCCGGATCAAGCGGGCGATGGCAGGAACATGCGGCCAAGACGGGTCGCTTGTTCAAGAATGAATTGCGGAAGGGATTCTTCCCCGTTGTGGACCTGCAGCAGCTCCGCAAACAAGTGCGGATCCCGTGCAAAAACATTCATGGCTTTTCGACGAAGACTGGGCCAGCGATCCATGAGCAGTATGAGGCGCGCGAGGGTCTGAGGCAAGCGGAGGATTTCCGCATGGCCAGCGGCGTAAGGCGCAAGGTTGTCATTGGATATCGCTCCAGCCAACCCCTGCGCCTGCCGAAAGCCCAGAGCCATGCCCTCTCCGCTGATTGCGTCGACGGAACCGGATGCATCGCCGATGAGAGCGACGGTTCCGCGAACGACGCGACGAAGCCTGAAAGTCGTTGTAATCGCGCCACGCTCGCGGGTAGTGATTTCAGCATGCATCAGCCTTTCCCTGAGAGCTGGGATGCTTTGAATAACATCGCCGCTGCGTGCGGCCCCGGAAAAACGTGTCAGGATGGCGACACAGATTTCCTCCGCGCTCACGGGAGTGACGTAAGCCTGGCCCAGTGGCCCCCAATGAATCTCGATATACGGACTCCACGGGGTAATGCGGTAGTGAGTACGGAAGCCGAAGCGCCGGGTAAGCAGCGAACCGCGTTCAAGGCCTGCCCATGGGCGCACGCGCGAGGAGTGTCCGTCGGCTCCGACGAGGTAACGATAGCGCACAGGCTTGCCATTGAGTGTTGCGGGCTGACTGAGGTTGAGATTGACGCGTGTTCCCCACAGCATGCGAACGCCGACTTCCTGAGCATGTTCGATGAGCGCGGTATGCAGAACGACACGGCGCAGGCCGATTCCCTGCCCCGAACGGAAATCCGCCGAAACCGTCGAGTGGTCATCACAAAAACGAATGCCGCCAAAGGCAGCTCCGTGCCGGGCGTCCAGTTCGACGCCGAGTCTGGTCAGCTCACGGCGGGAGCGAGGCAAGATGCCTTCGCCGCAGGCCTTGTCAATCGGCGGTTGAAGTGCATCTGCGAGGAGAACATCGATTCCGTGCTTTCGCAGTGCAATGGCAGCGGCCAGGCCCGCCGGACCACCGCCCACGACCAATACATCGGATGTGAGTGCCATAAATCCCCCACATTCTTAGTGTAAGCAGCGGGTTTCTGACACTTGCACGCGGGATGTCATCCCTTTGTCATGTGTGGCATGTGGCTGCACTGCCACGACTTATGGCATTTTGAGAATCATGCGCCTTTCCACAGCATGCCGGTCACCGCCACTTTGGTCGCGGTGACTTTAAGCGCATTGCTCTTTACTACCACTCCAGCAACAACATTTCGGCGCAGAAGCCCGGGCCCATGGCGGCGAGAATACTGCGTGTGCCGGGTTTAGGCCGCTGGTGCTTCATGACCTCGTCGAGAACCACGAGCACCGAGGCGGAGGAGAGGTTTCCGACACGGCGCAACGCCTCCCAAGAGACATCGAGCGCCTCCTTTTCTACTCCCAGAGCCTCGGCAGAGGCCTCCAAGACCTTGGGACCGCCGGTATGCATGATCCATGAACCGATGTCGCTCCGCGTCAATCCCTGCGATGCGAGAAAACCATCGACATCGCGGCCAAGATTCTCGCGAACTACCTTGGGGACGTCGGGCGAAAGAACAATGCCAAAGCCCTTCTCGGAAATATCCCAGCCCATAACGTACTCGGTGTCCGGGTAGAAGACCTGGTGGCTGGCAACAATGCGGGGGCCGTGAAGAGGAACCTTGTCGCCGGCGATGAGGGCCGCGGCACAGCCATCGCCGAAGAGGCCGGAGGAAATAAGGTTCGCCACTGACATATCGCCGCGTTGCCAGGTGAGCGAGCAGAGCTCCACGGACAGCAGCACGGCAATCTGGTCGGGATAGGCGCGAACATAATCGGCGCAGCGGGCGAGTCCGGCGGCCCCGGCCACGCAACCCAGGCCGAAGATTGGATTGCGCTTGATATTCGGCGAGAGCTTCATGATGTTGACCAGGCGCGCATCGATGGATGGGCTGCAGACACCGGTAACTGACACAAAGAACAGGGCCCCGAGGCGATCGCGGGTCAGGCCGGACTGCTTCAGCAGGCACTCGATGGCCTGCTCGCCGAGCTGGAGGGCGGTTTCGATCCAGACGTTGTTGGTCTTGCCCCAGGTGTCGAGTGCCTCATATTCGTCAAGCGGGCGTGAGAAGTAGCGCCCTTCTACGCCGGTGCGGGCATGCAGGCGCTCGAGGATCGCTGCTTTATCGGGACCTTTGCCCCAATACGTTTTGAGTTCGTCCACCACCTCTTGCTGCTTGAAGTAGTAAGGCGGAAATGCCGTGGTTGTGGCTGCAATGCGCATCGTCAGTCATAGACTCCAAAAAGAATAGTAGTTTGAGTTTGACAGAGCGTCACGCAGAAGTCACGATTACGTTTTCCTTTATGTGGTCATCGAGATTCGGGGGGGAGGTCAAATAGAGGCTTCGCGCCGGCGAGTTTGGGCCGGGATTTGGCCACAAAGAGGGACAATTTCAGCGCCTTTGCTTGGCCAGAAACGCTCTCAATCCTGGGTGCAGAGCACGTCATTGTAGTAGTTGATCATCAGGCGTTTGATGGGCGACGGCGAGGGGGGCAGCTTGACGGTACGATCGATGGTGGCGTTGCCGGCCATGGGCGCGGAGGCTATCTTGATTACTCGGCCGTCGGCCAGCTCAGCGTAAATGGCAACGGGCATTTTGAATGAATCGGTGACATTTCCCTGTGTCAGCTTAATATGCACGGAAGCTCCATCCGAGTTCTGGTTAATCTCGGTCGCAAAGGAGTAGTGCGGCAGAGCGGTCCCATAGACGAATTCATTGAAAAACCAATCCATCCGCTGATTCCCGTCGAGGTCCATGGTACGGGTCATGTGTTTCTCGAGGATGGCCTTGAAATCCTCCGTGGTTGCCGGTCTGGCGCGGTAAGTTTCGACAAAATCGTGCAGGGTGGCCTGCAGCCATTGGTCGCCCTCCCGTCCATTCCAATTCATCATGCGGATCATGTGGAGGATATATGCGCCTTTGGGATAAACCAGATCGCGATAGGCGTAGTCGCCCGAGCGGGAGTTAGCCAGCCGGTATCCCATGGTAACGGGACCCACATCGATGGGGCGGAAGCCCTGGGCGTTTTTCTCGGTGATCTGCTGACGCTGCTGCTTCCAGAAATCCCGGAATTCGTTGTTGTTCTTGTTTACCGACTGCAGAAAGATGGACGCGGAGAAATCGGCAAAGCCTTCACTCATCCACTGGTCGCGATAGCTGCGGAAGCTGACGGTCTGTCCCCACCACTGGTGCGCGACCTCGTGGGGAGTCACAACCTTCCAGTACATGCGGTCAGAGTCGATGCCAAGCTGGTGGCGAATCGTCGTATCCCAGAAAGCGCAGATGGGGAGATAGACGAGCATGGGCCAGCTCTGGCCGTAATTGCAGGCAGTCTGCTGGGTGAGCGCGAGGCTCTGGAACTGGAGCTTGCCGAAATACTGGGAATAGATGTCGAGCGCCGCTTCGCCCTGGGCCATCGCCGACGTCAGCATAGCTGTTGTGTTCATGTTGCCCATGGTCCCGCCGACGAGGTGCGTGACGCTGTCGGGAATCTCCGTGTTCGCGTAGGCATCCAGCGTGAATCCACCGTTGAGCTTCGTCTCCTGCTTCTTGAAACGGCCCATATTGAAGCCTGCGACGGGGATGGGAACATCGGTTACCCATTCTGTTACATTTTGACCGCCCTCTTCCGCCTGGCGCACCTGTTTGCCGGTTGCGATCAGATCGAGACCCTTCGGGACACGGAAAATCATGTGATAGGTCGCATAGCTGCCCAGACCGCCTTCGCGCGCGCTGGGAAACCAACGCTCCCGAGCACCGCTCTCAAGGTAATAATTGCCGTTTCCCTCATCGTGGACGGCGTCCTTGCCGGCGTAAGTGATTTTCAGGACGTAGGGCTGGTCATTGGCAATCGGGCCGGGCAGGATCACGGCGAAGTCCGGATCATAGTCCTTGTTCTCCTGAATAAAGTCGAGTTGCAGGCCGTCGCCATTCTGCACAGCCGAGACGCGGAGACTGGGATAGAGGCGCAGGGGAACCACGGCCAATCCCTTGCTGCGCGACCGGATGGAGGTCTTCGCGACGACGCTGATGGCCCCGTTCTTCGCCAGGGTGGTGTCGAGATCCTGCTGGTCGATGGAGTAGGAGTCGTTAGCCTCGTTCCCGTTGGCGACGCCGTCGTGGTACTCGGATTCATAATGAAAGGCGGTCCAGATGCCGTTGCGGGTATCGTTCCAGGTCATCAACTCGACCTCTTCGGGAGAGACGCCGAGGGCCCCGTGAGGATCTATCATGAAGATCATTTTGGACGCGTATTTCTTTCCGTCGAGGAGGCGAGGAAAAACCCGCCGGGCTCCGGACTCAACACATCCTGAAGCAGACGAGCATCGAGATTCCAGTGAAGCTTCGTGTGAGTCGCGTCGGCAAATTGCTGCCCGACGGAGGTGTATGCTCCTTCGGCCGTGCCCTTGCCGACGGCGGCTTTGCGAATCTCGGCAGCGGAGGTGTCCGTGAAACGGAGCACGGCAGTGTCGAAGTTCTCATCGAGCTGCGGTTCTTTAGTCAGCAAGGCGATGCTGCGGCGTTCCTGCTCAATGGGGGGAACCAGGTGAAGACTTCCCTGCCCGCGAAATACGGCGCCGGTGATTTTCCCATTGACCTCTCCGTAGAATGCGAACGCTCCAGAGTGAAAGGTGAAAACGGCAGCGTCCCGCTTGAGGACGAACTCCTTCACTTCCGTGGTCTCGCCACCGGGAAGGAGGCGGCGAAGTTGAGTGTAAACGGGGTAGTTGTTGGGTGTCCGGGGTGAAGGCTGTCCGAGCACCCGGCTTGCGGGCAAAAGAACGAATGAGAGGAGAAAGATCGAGAACATGGCAGAAAACGAGCAAGCGTGCATTCAGAGCTGTTCCTTGGTGAATGGCTATTATGCTCGCGCTGAAACTTTGTGGCGATGGGAAAATTTGTCCTAAATGCCCGGGCCTTCGATTTCCCACCCTTCACGCAAAATCGCGCTGAAGGATGGGGCACCCCGAGTGTCGGGGTGAGGAGGCCTTTCGCTCAGGCTGCGGCTTTTTCCGCGGCCTCGACAGTTTGTGCGATGAGAGTGGCGATGGTCATCGGACCGACTCCGCCGGGAACGGGTGTGTAGGCCGCAACGCGGTCGATCACCTGAGTGAGCTCGATATCGCCGACACCGCCGGGATGATAGCCCGCGTCGACGACGATGGCACCGTCACGAATCCAATCAGCCTTGATGAACTCCGGCTTACCGACGGCGCCGATGAGGATTTCGGCGCGGCGAACGACTTCGTGCAGGTTTTTCGTACGCGAGTGGCAGATGGTCACGGTGGCGTTCGCGTTAAGGAGCATCATGGCCATAGGCTTGCCCAGAATCGGGCTGCGGCCCACGACGACGGCCTCTTTGCCCGCGATGTCGATGGCGTAGCGCGCAAGGAGGCGCATGATGCCGGCGGGGGTGGCCGATCCGTAAGCGGGCTCGCCCATGGCCATGCGGCCGAAGCCGTGGCTGGTTACACCGTCCACATCCTTTTCAATCGCGATGCGATCGAAACACTCACGTTCTTCGATCTGTTTGGGAACCGGATGCTGGAGCAGGATGCCGCGCACGCGCGGGTTGGCGTTCAGATCGTCGATGGCGGTGAGGAGCTGCTGCGTGGTCGTCTGTTCGGGGAGGGCGATGCTGAGCGACTCCATGCCGACGCGGCGGCAGGCGTTGCCTTTCATGCGGACGTAGGTGGCGGAGGCGGGATCGGCTCCGACGAGAATGGTGGCCAGAATAGGTGGGTCGGAACCCATTGTTTCTTTTAGTTTTTGAACCCGGGAAAAAAGCTCAATTTCTAGCTCTTTTGCGTATGCCTTGCCGTCGAGAACCAATCCGGACATATCAGTCTAGTGTAATGGCGAGAGCCATTGGATCAAGCACTTAGTCGACTGCCAAACTTAACTGGTGGCGGACGTCAGCGCCGCGGACCCAGAAAATCACGTCGGTGGCAATGTTAGTGGCGTGATCGGCGATGCGCTCCAGATTGCGGGCAACGATGATAGCCTGCAGCGCCTGCCGGGCTACGTTGGGCCGGTCCTGAATCACACGGGTCAAGTCGACCTGGGCTACGCGATTCATACGGTCGATCTCATCGTCCATGCTGCGCACCGACTCGGCCAGCTGGGCATCCCCGTCCAGCAGGGCCTGGAGCGAGCTGCGAATCATTTTTCCGGCATAGTCGCCCATGCCGCCGAGATCCACCGGCAGGTCCACAACATCTTCGTCGATCAGATCGACGCAGCGGAGGGCAATGCTCATTGCCTGGTCGCCAATACGCTCCAGATCGCCGTTGATCTTGATCACGGCGAGTATGAAGCGTAGATCGATGGCCATAGGCTGCTCCTGGGCGAGCAACTCATAGGCCATTTCATCGACTTCCCGCTGCGCGGTGTTGATCGCGGTTTCATTCTCGCGCACGTACTGGCAGAGGCCCGTATCGCGCCGCAGATAGGCATCGACAGCGAACTCCATCGCCTGCTGCGCGAGCGCGGCCATGGCCAGCAACTTGTCCTTGAGCTCAGCCAGTTGCAGGTGAAAATGAATGCGCGGCAAAGGATCCCTCTGATGTCATTGTGCATCATGCAAGGCGACAAGAGTGCGAATTTTTGGCTCGGCACGTCACGGTAGCGGAACTGGTAGTTACCGTGTTCCACAATGCAAAGTGGACACTCGAGAACTAGGCCAAACGATCTTCGGCCTGCTGGGCGGCTTCATAAATCTGATCGAAGGATTCGACCGCGTAGAGCACCTTCTGCATCTCGGAGACGAGGAATTGCTGGTCGAGCACCTGGTCGAGGTCGAAGTCGCGAATCTCGGGACCACAACTGATGACGTGACTCGATTCACCGTGCGAGGAGATCAATCCGCTGCCGTAGAGCTTGATTTTGCCGTTCTGGCGGATGACTCCAAATTCAACTGTGAACCAGAAAAGCCGGCCCATGCGTTCGAGCTTGTCCTTATCTGTTAGCCGGGCGCAGACCTTGCCATACTGCTGGAGGAAATCGGCGAAAACGGAATGCGCGTGCATGGGGACGTGTCCGAAGACGTCGTGAAAGATGTCCGGCTCGGGGGTGTATTCGAGCGAATCGCGGCTGCGCAGCCAGGTGGTGGTGGGAAACTGACGGGCGGCGAGCATCTCGAAGAAAGCGTCGGGGGGCAAAAAGCCGCTGACCGGCGTGGCGTTCCAGCGGGTGCGAGGCCCGAGGCGCTTGTTGACCTCGGCAAGATTGGGAATGGCGTCTTCGCGGAGGCCGATCTGGTCGAATCCGTCGAGGTACTCCTGGCAGGCATGCTCGGCGAGCTGGGGCATACGGCGCCTCACCAATTCGGCCCAGACGGCATGCTGCTCGGGAGTATAGGCGGCCCAGTCCTGCTGGATCAGATATGGTTCGGCGACAGTCAAGGCGGGGGCCTGGGTATTCATAAAAATTCGACTCCGGCAAAACATTTAAGGGTTGCACCGGGGAGGGGAGGGTGTCAAACGGGAATGGGCTTTCACCGACGTAAAATCACAATTTACCCCATCATGGATTCGCCAATGCCCAAACAGATACTCATGCCCGGGATGGACGGGACCGGAGAGCTGTTCGCGGACTCTTGACTATGCATCTCTCTCCCGCGTGGCTCATCTATTCGTTAGACAACTACGATGAATTCTCCGTCACGGCTTTCGAAGACTCCACTTTCGATTCTTGATCTGGCGTATGTGCGCCAGGGCGGCACAATTGCCGAGGCTTTTCGCAACACGCTCGGCTTGGCGCAGCAGGCCGAGCGCTGGGGTTACAAGCGCTTCTGGCTGGCCGAGCACCACAACATCTCTGGGGTGGCCTCGGCGGCGACTTCGGTGCTGATCGGGCATGTGGCCGGGGGCACGAAGAGGATTCGGGTGGGATCGGGCGGCATTATGCTGCCGAACCACGCTCCGCTGGTGATCGCCGAGCAATTTGGCACGCTGGAAGTGCTGTATCCGGGGCGCATCGATCTGGGGCTGGGGCGCGCGCCGGGCGGCGACTACGCCGTGACCCGCGCCCTCCGCAAGGACTTGCGGAGCAACGGTGACGACTTCCCAGCCCTGCTTGAGGAGTTGCGGAGGTATCTTGCGCCGCCGAGGCTGGGCGAAGTGGTGATGGCGTATCCGGGTGCAGGGACGAATGTTCCGATCTGGCTGCTCGGCTCCAGCGGATTCAGCGCGGCGCTGGCGGCGGAACTAGGCCTTCCGTTTGCTTTTGCGGCTCATTTCCAACCTGACAACCTGCTGCCGGCGCTCGATCTCTATCGGCGGAGCTTTCGTCCGTCTGAGATTCTGGAGGGGCCGTACACGATGGCGGGGATCCCGGTGATCGCCGCGGAAACGGATGAGGAAGCCAGGTGGCTGGCGACGACTCCGCAGCAGGCATTTCTTAACCTGATCCGGAACCGTCCGGGACCGCTGATGTCGCCGACTGAGAAATTGGACTGGAATCCGTTTGAGGAAGCAGCAGTGGAGGCGAAACTGCGCGCCGCGGTAGTGGGAAGCGGTGAGACGGTACAGGAGGGTCTGGAGCTGTTTCTCGCCGAAACAAAGGTGGACGAACTGATGATCGCGACCACCCTCTACGACCATGCGGCACGGCTGCGTTCCTATGAGATTGTGGCGGAGGTAGCTGGGATCACGCAGCGGGAAAATTCGCTTGCCGAGGTCGCGGATTTCTAGACCTATTTTCTTATCCAGGCGTGGGATGGTGAGCGGTTGGGTACCTCCGACTCGTCTACCACCTATGGGTATTAGCCAATCGTTTTCAGGAAGGTATATGGTAATGAGTCGCCATGCGCCCGGAACCTGTTTTGGGATGCGGGGCGTCGATATGCATCGAACCAAATGGAGTCGTTGATCTATGTCCACCTTGCTTCATCCTGAAGTCACAACTGAAAAGGATTTCCTCCCCCTCAATGGCACGGACTATGTCGAGTTCTACGTCGGCAACGCCCGCCAGGCCGCTTACTATTACCGCCTCGCCTTTGGCATGAGCCTCGTGGCCTACGCGGGCCCTGAGACAGGCTTGCGCGATCGCGCCTCTTACGTTCTGCAGCAAGGCAAGATTCGTTTTGTGCTGACCACTCCGCTGCGCCCGGATGGCGAGATCGCTCACCATGTGCATCGCCATGGTGACGGTGTGCGCGATGTAGCCCTGTGGGTGGATGACGCCAGACAGGCCTGGAAAGAGACCACTAAACGCGGTGCGCGCAGCGTCCACGAACCCTACGAGTTGAAGGACGAGTATGGGAGGGTGAAGCTGGCGGCCATCGCCACGTATGGCGATACCATCCACACCTTTGTCGAGCGCTCGAACTACAACGGTCCCTTTCTGCCCGGTTATCGGAGCGAACCAGAGGACAAACTGGCGCGCCCAACAGGCCTGCTTTATGTCGACCACATGGTTGGCAACGTTGGTTGGAACGAGATGAATCGCTGGGTGGATTTCTACTCGCAGGTGATGGGATTCGGGCTCTACCAGCACTTCGACGACAAGGATATTTCCACGGAATACTCGGCCCTGATGTCGAAGGTGATGGCCAATGGCAACGGCCGGGTAAAATTCCCCATCAACGAGCCAGCGGAGGGCCGCAGGAAGTCGCAGATCGAAGAGTATCTCGAGTATTACCACGGTCCGGGCGTGCAGCACGTTGCGCTGGCGACGAACGATATTCTCTCTACCGTCTCGAAACTACAGGCGCAGGGCGTCGGCTTCCTGAAGGTGCCGCACAGCTACTACACGGAACTCGAAGCGCGCGTGGGCAAGATCTCCGAGCCGATTCATGAACTGGAGAAGCTGGGCATTCTGGTCGATCGCGACGATGAAGGCTACATGCTGCAGATCTTCACTCGACCGGTAGAGGATCGCCCGACGCTGTTCTACGAGATCATTCAGCGCAAGGGCAGCCGCAGCTTCGGCAAGGGCAACTTCAAGGCTCTGTTCGAGGCTATCGAGCGCGAGCAGGGCGAACGCGGCAATCTGTAAGGTGCTGGCAGCACAGGCGGAAGCGCCTGTAGCGATATAAGTGCGAGAAGCCACTCTGACTATCAGAGTGGCTTTTTCCGATCCGGCATTTTGCACGGAAGCCAGGTGTCGTTGAGAGCAGGCAGCTGATTGAATCACAGCTGTTCGGACGTATCACGGTCGCCATCAATTCTTTGCCGTGCGACATGCAGGCTGGGGTGGGAGGCCATCAGATTCTTCCAGCGTTGACGCCTTCGGTATGTCTGGAACGAGCGGAAAACTACCGCAAGAATGACCCCTGCAAGAAAAACCACCAGACAGATCTGGGCCCGCTTGCTCACTGCAATGCCTCTCATTCGAGTGTAACGCTGGAATTCGGCTGAAAAGACGCTGGCAGTACTTCAGTCGGCGACCATCAGCTCGCCGGGCAGGATGGGGCGAGTTCGCGGCAGACGGCCGAAGGCAGCGGCGATACCCATTCCGACAAGAACTGCGCTGTAGACAGTGAGCTGCACGATGTCAGTCGCGTGGGAGCGAGGCAGAGTCTTCCAGAGAATGAGCAGAACAGTCTGCGCAGCGGTGACGGCCCAGACTGTTCCGTAGAAGTAACGGCGTTCCCAGCCTTCTCCCTGGGTGGAGCGGCGGACGCGGGGCAGCACGCCGAGAGCTCCCACCGCGAGGATGACGACGAGCAGCGGCGTGTATCCATGCGCGTAGATCTGCTTCATGTACCACGTGCCGGTCGCGACGGCAACAGCCAGACCGGCAAGATTGAGCAGGGCGAAATTGAGCAGCGCATTCCAGGCAAATGTGTAGCAGATGCGGCGGTACAGCGGGTTCGGACGATCCTCGGTAAAGCGCAGGATGTAGGGTGCGGATTCGGCGCCGGGAAGCTGTCCATAGAACGCGGCAATACCTGTGAGGACGATCACGGTCCCCAGCCAGATCATGTTGTTGACACTGCCGCCACGAGCGAAGAGATCGAAGGTGAGTGGTCCTGGCGCGAGAAAGAAAACCCAGATCCAGATGGGCCAGTGTGCCACGCGATACCAGGGCTTGTTACGCGTGCGCATCCTGCGCGCATCGGCGTATTCCACTTTGACAGAATAGGCCATGATCTAGTGTGCTGATTCCGCTGCAGCCAGAGCTACACGAGCGATCGGCTCGAAGTGGATCTCGATAAGGTCATTCACCACACGAACATGCACGTCCTCGAGAGATTTCACGATCCAATCGGCGGCGCTCAGGCTCGCCAGCGAATGCGAGAAGAGCGTGGCCAGCACCTTGCATCCGGCGGCGCGGCCGGCGGTCGCACCGGAGGCGGAGTCTTCAATGACCAAGCATTCCTCGGGGTTAAGGCCGAGCAGCTCGGCTCCTCGCCGGTAGGGCTCCGGATCGGGCTTGCCCCTGGTGACCATGTCGGCGGTAACGATGCGCGCGGGCACCGGGATGCCTCCGTCGGCCATACGGGCGCGCGCCAGCCGCTCAGTGGCGGAGGTCACAACGGTCCAGTATTTCTCGGGCAGCGCTTCCAGAATGGGCTTGACGCCCTTAAGGATCTCCAACCCCTCGTTATCCTCGACTTCCATGTCCTCCAACCACTTTAGCTCCTGCTCATCGTTCAGATCGGGACGCAGGAGACGGACGCTCTCAATGGCGCGGCGGCCGTGAGCGGTCCGGATGGCGGCTGCGGGATCAACTCCATGCCTCCGGGCCCACTTAGTCCAACTGCGCTCTACCGAACCGAGGGAGCTGACGAGTATGCCGTCCATGTCGAAGAGGATGCCGCGGACGTAGATCTTCATGCGCACTCCTGACAGTTTATATAGGATTCGGCTGCGTCAGATTGTGACGCAGCCTTGTTGAGAGCGAGGATTACAGCTTGGCGAAGAACTGCTTCATGCGGTCTAGGCCCTCGTCCACATCGTTGTGGCAGACAGCGTAGGAGAGGCGGATGTGTTCCTTCGTACCGAAGGCTTCACCGGGCACAGTGACTACGTGCGCTTCATGCAGCAGGCGGCCGGCCAGTTCCATCGCACTCTGTGCGCCGGGCTTGCCGAGATAGGCCGACACGTTCGGATACACATAGAACGCGCCCTCCGGCCTGGTGCAGGTGATGCCGGGAACCTCCGCTAGCCGACCTAGGATGCGGTCGCGCAGCGAGAGGTAATCGGCTCGCATTTCGGAGACGCACTCCTGCGACCCGTTCAGCGCGGCGACGGCGGCCTTCTGGACGAAGGATGCAGTCGATGAGGTGGACTGGCTTTGCAGCTTGCTCATGGCGGCGATGATCGGCTTCGGCCCCAAGGCATAACCCGCGCGCCATCCGGTCATGGCGTAGGTTTTCGAAAGCGACCCTAGCACGATGATGTGCTCCTTGCAGTCGGTGAACGATCCGCCGCTGACCAGTGCGCCGGTGTACTGCAGGTAGACGTAGCACTCGTCGAGCAGCAGGTAGATGCCGCGCTCGTGCGCCAGGCGAACAATGCGTTCCAGGTCCGCGGGCGACACAATCGATCCGGCTGGATTCGACGGCGAATTCAGGACGATCGCCTTGGTGCGTGGCGTAATCGCCTTTTCGATGGCATCGGCGGTGATGCGGAAGTTCTCCGATTCCTCGGTTTCAAGGAAGACCACCTTGCCACCCGCGTATTGGATGATGTCCTTGA